>JANLZV010000178.1:0-19936 GCA_031366425.1 Pyrinomonadaceae bacterium
AGAGGTTCGAATCCTCTAGCGGGCACCAATATTCCATCCAATGAGAAACCCGCGCAACCGTTAAGTTGCGCGGGTTTTGAGCTTTAAACCACTCTTAGGGACGATGATGGTCCGTGTTTCCCGGCCGTCGCGCTTACCGACGAACAGCCTTGGCAACCCGAACCTTAGGGCTTTCCCTTCTTGTCCTCTTTTGGTTGCTGGGTATTATTGTTTTGCGGCGGCCTAGGTTCCTTTTCCTTTACCACAACCTTATTATCTGGCTTCGGGGGACGCTGATTCTCGTCCTGCTTTTGGCCGAAGACTCCGACTGAGAGCAAAGCCCCCATCGCCACCGCCATCAATTTTTGCTTTAAGTCGAACATATTGTTCAAGCCTCCTCATGCTTCTATCAAGCGCGCATGGGAAGGAGAGTTAAGAGATGCGCTGACCTCAAGGGAGCAATATCAGTGCCAACAAGTTTTCGCAGGTGCTTCGCTGCTTCTGCACTCGATGGGCTACCGGACCAATAATGCCCGCGCACCGTTTCGCGCCGAATCGCACGGTATCGTGCAACAACCCCAAAAATACTAACGTCTTACGTTTACGCTGAGCGTCCCTACATTAGCGCTGCCGTCAAACACGCGTAGGCTCACTGTATGGTCGCCAGGGGTTTGAGCTGTCAGATCGACCG
The DNA here is from genome assembly GCA_031366425.1 of Pyrinomonadaceae bacterium. Taxonomy (GTDB): domain Bacteria; phylum Acidobacteriota; class Blastocatellia; order Pyrinomonadales; family Pyrinomonadaceae; genus PSRF01. The sequence goes on from JANLZV010000178.1 coordinate 671, forward strand.
AGTAGCGCTCATGACGGCTATCGGCGATTCCGTCCTCAGGAAATAATGGCACCCAGGGAGAGCCATCGATGCTCACGTCAGCTCTCTTGATTTTTCCGGTTAGATCATCCACCTCAAAAACCGATCGACCAGCGCCCGTTGATGATGAAGCTACTCGCAACACCGGCGGCGTATTGTCGATATCAAAAGGTTCGCTCAAACGCTCGCTGGTCAGCGCCTGGCCAAGCGGATTATCCGGCGCGTCGGAAACGGACACTTTGATGATGTAGCGGCCATCCGCGAGCGTTGCTCCGTCGATCGTGTAAAAGTTTTCGCGCAGCCGATCCTTTAAAAGACGAAATGTGGTGTCGCCGACCGCCCGATAATAGATCGCGTATTCAAGCGTGTCTCCGTTACGATCCTCAGCCTGCCACTGAAACGAACGAGCGCCGCGTTGGAACAGTCTACGCGGCGGCGCCTGCGCAACAACTCCAAACACCGACGGATCTAACCCCGAAGACTCGACGTTTGGATCGTTCTGAAGTTGGACCATCTGCTGCAACCCAACTCCGATCGGCAGGGCGCTGATTGAAAGCACTTCGGGAGTTACGTTTCGGGACAGATATGCCAGGCTCGCATCCTCTAGCCAGGTTTGCCCGCTAGGCGAGTTAGATCGGAGGGTCGCTCTCCATTGGACAAACCGCGCGCGCGGACTGGAGATTTGGGTTCCGTCAGGATCTCGATAAGCCGGGCTCCAGTCGCTCCAGGTAGCATCCGGTCGCTCGCCATTTCCGGTGCGGGTTTGCAACTCGACATTGCCGCCACCGCGCCACCAAAGTCGTCCCCAATTGGCGGTCAGTTTCGCATCGCGGACTGGAGATTCGTATGAGCCCTCAGCCATCAAGTCTTTTCCGAATCGAAACAATTTTCCCTGGTTGCTTGACGCCGCGTAGACCTGACCGCTCCTTACCATGAACGAAGAGATTTGACCTTCGGTTGACTGTAACAAAAGCGTATCGCGACCATCGTTCGTGACCGAATAGATACGGCCTTTGTCGGCCGTGCCGATTAACACGCTGCCCGCCTGCAGCGCCGGCGCGATCGCAAACGCAGTAATTGAATTTGAACTCCAAACGACGTCGCTGCCGCCGTCAGACAAGATTCGAAAGACCGCACTCCGCGCGCTTGAAACGTCGTTACGGCTGCGCGGCACCTGCCCCTGAGGCTGAATCGGAACGCCATTTTCATCAATCGCGGTGATCGTTACCGACGTTGCGGCTACAGTGCCGCCTTCCGCGGGCTGAGCTGCAGGCGCGGCGCTGGTTTGTCGCCCGGAGGCCGCATCGCTCAGCGCCAATGCATAAATCGAACCGTCTTCTGCGATCGCAAGAGAATGAATTTCGCGTAGCGGTGCGTCAAACAAGGCGAACGCTTTGCCGTCAGGAGAAATTCGCAGCACGAGTCCTCCGGGATCAGTTCCTGCAATCAAGTCGCCTTGCGCCGTCACGGCCAGGGAAATCACGTGCGTCTGGTTCGTTGAAATCAGCAACGATGATTCCGGTTTCGCTCCCGCGGCGCGCACGCGATAGAGCTTGCCATTATCCCCGGTGGCTACCGCGAGCGAGCCGTCTGCGAATAACGCGAGGGCCCAAATATATTTGTCGCCGGGATCAAAAAAGACTTCGGCCCGCCCGTCCGGCGTAATTCGATAAACCTTTCCGTCGGGCGATGTGCCCGCGTAGATCGAGCCATCGCGAGCGGCCACGAGCGCCGTCACATCGAGTTCTGCAGCGTCATAAAACAACGAGCCTCGGCCGTCCGGCGCTACGCGAAAGATCTTGCCGTCGTGGCCGGTGCCGAGGAAAACATTGCCGCGTCCATCCACTTCGCTGGACCAGACAAAAGCCTGCTCAGTGTTGAAAACTTCGGTCAGGCTGGGCGCCAACATTAACCTGCCGGTATCGCTGATAGAGACACCGCGCGCATCGCCTTTGAGCAGTTCAGCCCGCCCACTGGTTTCCCATATCACCGGCTGGCCGGAGTAACCGACAGAAGCTGTGACGCCGATTAAAAATAACGAGGCAAGGATGATGGTTAGAAAGTTAGTTAGCTTTGACTGATACATTTTTGTTGATCTCAGTTCCCTATGTATTTTGCGTAGAGCGATCGGGCCGTCTTAATTTCACTGGTGCCGCGAATGATCGACCGGGCGTCTTGAAAAACCGTTAACTCGTAATCTCCAGTACGAAATCGCAGCAGGTATTCGTTAAATTTCACTTCTCCGGTTGGCCGCAGACGTTGGGCCAAACTCTCGAAGTCAATTAGGGTCGCTTGTGACGGCGAAATCTGAACGGCGTCGCGTCCGCAGAGCACTGCCGCGAAATCGGCGGCGGTCGCATCCAGCGTTCGGAATTCCCCGCGCCCGCAGGTTGGACACTCAGGGAATGCTGGACCAGGGTTGATCTTGCGCCACTCGTTTCGCCAAACATCAAACTGCATTAGAGAACCATGAAGTGCTTCGTCGTGACCGGTCATCAACTTCAGAGCTTCGGAGACTTGCACCGCCGCGACGACGCTGATTATCGGCATGATCACACCCGCCGTGTCGCAGGTCGGGGCGCTCGCCGCCGGCGGCGCTTCCTCAAACACGCAACGCAAACACGCCGTTTGATGCGGCCGAATCGTCATTGTTACGCCGTAAGAGCCAACCGCGGCGCCGTAAATCCAATCGATCTCGTGCTTCACGCAGGCATCGTTGATTAGATATCGCGTCGCGAAGTTGTCGGTGCCATCAAGAACCACGTCGCATCCCTTGATGAGTTCCTCGATGTTCGAATTATTTACATCTGCGATCTCGGGCTCGACTTCAATGTCTTGCGTGATCTCTCCGATATGTTTTGCTGCCGCGACCGCTTTGGGTGTGCGATCCGCGGCATCGCGCTCGGTAAACATCGTCTGCCGTTGCAAATTCGACGACTCAACGAAATCGCGATCAACGATACGCAGATGTCCCACGCCGGCTCTCGCAAGACTCTCGGCGTGGGCCGATCCCAGCGCACCGCAACCGACGATTAGCGCGCGCGATTGCAAGAGGCGCTCCTGTCCTTCCTTGCCGATCCCCGCGAATAATATTTGCCGACTGTAGCGTTCGTTCATTTATTTTATCTTTAGCGAGGGCCGACCGCGTTGCCTAGAAGTTGAGATCTGAACTCGTGCGATTCAGCGCGCGCTCGGCAGCGTTTAGCATCACGCTCTCAGGCGCCGCAGTCCCGGTCCATAATCGAAACTGCTCGGCTGCCTGACCCACCAGCATTTCCAATCCATGCAACACTTCGCAGCCGGCACTCTTCGCCTCACGCAGCAAACGCGTCGGGTGGGGATTGTAAACTAAATCATAGACAAAGCTTGCACCTGCAAGTTGCCGACTCGTCACTGGGGTTTCCTGTTCCAATCGTCCGGCGCTCCCGAGCGGCGTTGTGTTGACGACTAGCGAGTAATCGGCAAACAATGCGTCGCCCAACGGTTTCCAAGCCGCGCCAAATCTCTGCGCGAGCGCTTCCCCTTTCGCCGCATTTCTAGCGAACACTGTGACATCTGCATTCTGTTGCCGGAGACTCCAGACAGCCGCCTTCGCAGACCCACCGGAGCCAATCACTGCGCAACGCAAGCCATTCAGATTGCTAAGCCGCTGCAACAGTGGCGCGAGGAGCCCCGCCGCGTCGGTGTTGTATCCGCGGAGTTGGTCGTCTTCGACAACGATAGTGTTCACCGCTCCAATTTCCTGCGCTACCGGATCGATCCAATCGAGATGGTCCATGACCGCTGTCTTGTGAGGTGCAGTCACGCTCAGCCCCCGCAAATTCCAGTCGAGCTCGCGGGTGCGTGGATGGACCATCCGGTTGATAAACGACTTGAGATCGGCAACTTCAAGCGGCAAATAGACCGCGTTCATTCCGTGATGCGCAAATGCGGCGTTGTGAATGAACGGCGAAACGGAATGAGAAACGGGTAAGCCAATCAACCCGGTAATTTGCGTCTGCCGGTTAATCCCGTCAATCCGGTAAACCTCTCGCAGGTCACGCACTGTGATCTGGCCGGGCGCAGTCTGCTTTTCATCATCAAGCGAAGCGTAAGTTAGAAAGGCACCACGCGATGGACCAAGGATGCGGGTCGCGAGGCCCGCCGTCCCCATCGCAATCGTGATCATCTGGTAGCCAGCTCGCAGACCACGATCCAACAACTCGAACGCAGGTAGACAGTCGATCGCGTCGTGGGCCTGGAAAGCGATTTTTAAAGTCCGCGCTCGAGTGTGCGACATGCGTTCGTAGGTCGTCATCAGATCCGCAGGCGTGTCCCGAAAATCATGGTACGACGAGATGACTCGATCCCAATCGAGATGCTTATCGGTATTGAATACGGAAGGTGTGGTAGCGATATCGAATTCGACGTCGAAGAAGTCGGCAGCGGGTCGATTGAACAACCAAAACAGCAGGCGCAGTTTTGCGCTCAGCTTGCTGTGACCGCCCTGCTCGCTCGGCCGATAAGTGACAATCACCGGCACCGGAATCTGCGGCAATAGGGCTTTCAACTCGCTCAGACTTTGCGCCGCCTGACTCGGTTCAAGGCAATCAACTCGCAGTTCGATCAGATCGGCAACTTCCGCAGCCCGCGCGGCCTGGAGTCGGATTGCTTCGAGGGAAGATTCGCAAATTGAGACACAGATACGTGGTCGGTTAGGTTCCATCAAGAAATTCCCAGGCGATCCTCCCGGCTGTTGAACTTCGCTCAGAGTATCGCCTGGGCCACTTAGCGGTTCACTGTCCGAAACAAGAATTTTTACTTTGGTGTTTGGTTGGCCGCGTCGAAGTGTCTGGTAGGCGCTTCAACGCCTAGGTGTCGGGTGGTCCCTTCAGTCACGCTTGGCGGCGGCGCGAGAAGTTCGCCGGTATTGCGCACGGGCATCGGAGCGACGTGCGCCTGAGGCTGAAACGCGGTCGGCGCAAAATTGCCGGGCGCCACCATTCGCTTCTCATACTCTTTTAAGCGAATGTACTGAGCGATGCCTGTCCCCATCATCGAGAAGGCCGGAATCAACATCCAAAACCACCATCCCGTTCCCATTCTCGAAAAAGAGAGGGCCATCGCCACGAAGAGAAACGCGATTCCCATGAACACATTCTTAAAGGCATGTTCCAGGCGCGGCTCCTTGCGATGCTTCCGATCGCGACGGCTCTCCTCATAAGGCGCTTCGAGAGCTTGGGGCAGTTGGCCATGCAAAGCTTGCGGAACCAAGCTGATGTTGGCGCCGCACGATCGGCAATAGCTCGCACCATCAAGATTTTGAGTCGCGCATTTAGGACAAAACATTACTTCCCTCCGATCAGGCTTCTGATCAGCTGCTCTTGGCAGCATCTGTCGTAGCTATAGTGAAGTTTGAGCTTTCGGTTTCCGGTTAGTGCGCTGGCGCAACGCCTCAAACAGTATTATTCCCGCGGCCACCGAAACGTTGAGTGATTCTATGCGGCCCTGCAGCGGAATACGAACCAGCGCGTCACAACGTTCGCGCACCAGCCGGTGGAGGCCTGCGCCCTCTCCCCCCAGAAAAAGCGCGCTGGGAACTGTCCAATCCCATTCGGTGTGATCCACCTTCGCATCTGCCGCGGCTCCCACCACCCAAATGTTACGTTGTTTCAATTGCTCTATCAATTGGACCAGGTTTGTGACTCGCGCAACCGAAATGTGTTCGAGCGCGCCCGCCGCCGTCTTGGCGACGATCGCTGTCAGCCCGGCGGCGCGGCGTTCGGGAATGAAAACTCCACCAACACCGGCACACTCGGCGGTACGCAGTATCGCGCCAAGGTTGCGTGGATCTTCCACCGCATCTAAACCCAAAACGAGGGGCGGGTTGTCAGTGCCGACTTGCGACGCAACCTGATCAAGCAATTCTTCGGCGTCTCGGTAATCAGCGGCCGCGATCCTCGCGACCACTCCCTGATGCGTTACTCCCGGCAACGCGCGATCTAGAGCCGCGCGCGGCACGCGATGGACCAACACCCGCGCGCGTTTTGCTAATTCCAGCAACTCATGCAAACGCTCGTGTCTGGCGCCATCCGCTATCGTAATCTGCTCCAGCCGCTTATGGCCCACACGCAAAGCTTCAAGCACGGGAATCAATCCGTACATGGTACTGGCGGAGTCGATCCCGCCAGCCGGAGTCGGCGCAACCTCGCGCCTCCCAGCTCCGTCTTCACGCTCGTCCCGATTTCGCCGTCCAGGACCCTTGTCGTTTGTGGGATTTCGCGTCTTCATCATCGTCCCCTGAACTTGGTTTGAAAATAGTGACGGAGGCGCGAATATCGCAGAAACTGCATCTCGTTACTTACCTGGGTGGTGCTGCCGATAGTGTATTTTCCTGGACGGTCGCGGCGCCATCCGCCCGCCTCGTTTGCCTGTTGCGCGGGCCAAACTGATTCAAGCGCTTTTCTCGCAGACTTATACGATTCGTCAACTTCAGCCGCGGGCGCCTGTTCGCAAATGAATTCAAGCAGTGCCTGCAAGTTTTCCCCAGCCACGAGTCTCTTCTTGTCCCCCAGGCAGGAAAAATCAAAGCTGTTCGCAGCGATCCGATAAGGCGTCGGGTGAGCTTCAGCGTATAACTCGAGCGCTGTTTCATCAGCGAAAAATTCATTCGCATCGAGCAGTCGATCCTCAGATCGTCCTGATTTCTGTTCTCGCAATTGAATTCGCTTTACGACTAGTCGTCCGACGACTATCAATTCGAGGCTGGACCAAGTGACCTTGATTCCTGGCGTTTCGGGACTCTGATACGCGATGAATCCCTCCGCCTCGATTTCAAGGGCGCGCACTTTCAGCGGCCGAGTTTCCATCATCCCAAGCTCCAGATCAGGGACGACAATCGTATCGATCTGTAAACGACTTAGGCGGCGCTGGATCAGCAAGGCTTCGTCGCTGGTAGCAGCACGCGCGAGCGGAAGCGGCTGGCCCAACGAAAGGATGCGCGCTACTTCCGTCACCGTAAGCTTGAGCAAATCCGCAGCCTCGGAAGTCTCCGGCTCGCCGAGGGCGATGGGAGGCCCTGGTTCGCCCGGCAGACGATTTGCGAACGAGGGCAAAAGGATGTTGTTATATCCCTGCTCCCATTTTTCCAGTGGCCTTAACGCAGGTTTTTGCAGATTCGCGGAGACTTCATTGAGCGGGAGAACTGCGCCGCAGTAAAGACAGTTGACGCGCGTTGGGCCATTCGCCCGAAGGCATTCTTCGCACCGGATCATCTGATCGGGCGTAAACGGCTTGGTCTGAACGCCGGATGGGCCATCATCAAGTAGCGGCAAAAAGGCAGCGTTGTCATTGTCGTTTTTGATATCTTTGGGCAAGCACGTCCTCCGAGACCTGGGATTATACGACGGGACAAAATTCTTGTCTCAGAAGTTGGGACGAAGTCATGGCCATTGACAAAGCGCCGCGTAAACTTTTGTGGGGCATGCTCGCAGTGCTGCTCGGCAGTTGTGCGCCGCTGCAACCAACAAACCCGGCTGGCCCACGCAGCAGTGAACCTCCCTACCCCCTAATCATTGCCGAGGACAACGCCAGAAAGGAATCGGCCACAGCGGCGCTCAACCGTCTTCGCCAATCCGCGGCGCCCGCGGGCACCCACCAAATAGTCTCGGAAGTCGACTCACACCTCGCTCCGATAACTTCTACCATCGCCAGTTTGCCGGCCGTAACGGGCAACGGTTTCTACCTACCCAAGGTGGGAATCGAACCAGTGATGAACGAGGAAGAAACGCGGGAGTCGCTGCGGCGTTTCATCAAAGACTGGCGCGAACTCATCGGCGCCGACCCTGCCGATCTATCGCTCGTCGATCATTCGACACTGCCCGACGGCACGCACCAGGCAAACTACGAACAGCGTCCTTTCCGATTTCCGATTCGCGGCAAATACGGGAAGCTGCAGATTCGTTTCGCTTCCGATCGCCGTATTTTAAGTCTCACCAGCACTTGCATCCCGGATCCCGATCGAGTGCGCAATGCCTTGCGCACCCTTGGCGCCGGCGGTGCGGTAGGCACCCGCCTAACTGCGGAGGACGCGATCAAGAAACTACGCGACCAAAATCTTTCGCCAGTAGGTATTACTGCGACCCCAGCAACGCTCAAGCTGCCCGCGAGCGCGGATCTCAAGCCTCGTGAACTAGTGACCTTTATTCAGGCGGCGAAAAGCGGCGCGAATGCCCTGGAGATTTATGTGGCATGGGAAATCGAGGTCAGCAACGCACCATTCAAACTCGTATACATCGACTCGATCAACGGCGACTTAATCGCCGCCGAGTAGTCTCATCAATCTTTCCACTTTGAAATGTGCGGGCCCCTTTTGGGCTCCTTGACCAAACAGACACAAAAAAGCATTCTAGAAACCTATTAAGAAATTTATTGGAGTTAGCTATCAAATGAATAATTTCGATCCTACGAATAATGTCTCCTGGCAACTGGGGCACCGCGGCAGGGTGGCAGTTTTCATTGACGGGAATAATCTTTTCCACGCCGCGCGCTTCCATAACATCGACATTGACTACAACAAACTTCTCCGCGTTTTGCTCGGCGATGGACGTCTCCTCCGGGCTTTCTTTTACACTGGAGTCGATATCGGAGCCGAGCGTCAGCAAGGTTTCCTGCTGTGGATGAGACGGAACGGGTTTCGCGTGATCCAAAAGGAGCTAAAAACTTTTTACGACGGAACGCGAAAAGCTAACCTCGACGTGGAAATCGCAGTTGACATGCTATCGCTCGCCGGCCGCTATGACACCGCCGTCCTGGTTTCCGGTGACGAAGACTTTGTTTACGCGGTAAACGCCGTCGCCTATAAAGGCTGCCGTGTTGAAGTTGCCGGTTTTCGTTCAAACACCGCGCCCAAGTTGATTGATGTGGCTGACTATTTTATTGACCTGGGGGAGATCGCCGATCGCGTTCGCAAAGAAATTCATGGCCCACGCTACGACGAGCGGGAGTTGCACGAACACCAGCCTATCCAGTATCTCCACGAACAAATTGAAATGCCGGCTGCGGTTAGCGAGAATTTCCCGCCCATGCACGTGGTGGTAGTGGAGACAAGTATTGAGACCAACGCAGACGAAGTAAATGCGACGGCAGAGTTTATCCGGGTCATGGACGAACACTGACGGCCGCGCTTCACGATTTACAACTCCAAACGACGATGAAACTATTCACCATTGAAGAAGCCAATGCGTTGCTTCCCTCAGTTCGAAAGATTCTTGGGCGAATCCAGCGGTCCCGCGGACGGCTCGGAAGCTATCGAAAGGGCGCGAAGCTGGCCGCCGAGGGCGCCGAATTTGGAGGCGGCGGCATGGCTGCTGGAGTGGCCTACGCCACGATCCTGACCGACTTCACCGCGGAGATGGCCGAACTCGAAGCCTTAGGAGTTCAATTGAAGGACTTCGACCGCGGACTCATCGATTTCCCTTCGCTCCGTGATGGCCGCGTGGTTTTGCTCTGCTGGCAACTTGGCGAAGGCGACGAACTCGAATGGTGGCACGATATGGACGCCGGCTTTGGCGGACGCACTCCTCTCTAATAGATTTCCACAGCCTCTATTACTCCGGCCACGGGCTGCGGCCGAAGAGCCAACTCCAACGCCTCTTATATTTTCTGGTTGACCAGTTAAAGTAGTTCCTGATACTATCCCGCCCGATTGCAAAGGTACCCGGTCACGATTCCGGCTGAGTCTGAAAGCCGAGTTAGCCAGGTTTAACTCTGACAGTTCCCTCCGGAGGCAGCTAGTATGCAATGTCCCTCGTGCGGTGCGATTAGCAAGAAGCGCTCTTTGAAATGCCCCGAATGCGGCGCATTCCGAAATAAGAGCTCCGTCATCCCTTCCCAACTAATCAATTCACGGGACGATGACACTAGCGAACCGGCATCAGTTTCGAGCTCCCCAGTGAGGCAAACCCGTTCCCTAATTGAATTTCCAGGAGCGCGGAGCGCCATGCCCCAGTGGCGGAAAGATTTAGGCGAACGCGTTCGCGAAGTTCAGGAGAGACGCCAGCGCGAAAGCGCTTTGGAAAACGGAACTCTCGAAGCAGGGGCCGAAGACCTCCCGTCAAATGATTCTCGTGGGCCTTTGCTGGAACTGCTGCCGCAAAGCGAACCGTCGCCTTTGAATCCGCTCGTGGTAGCGGCGCTACGACGAATAGAACGGGCGAACCTATCCACTCCCGCACGCAGCAACTTTGGTAGCTACACCGGCGCCACGGCAGTCGCCTATGCCGAACAGCCTGAATACAGTTCGGAAGTTGCGGCCGTGAAAGTTAACGGCGGAACCAATCTTCTTTCCGACGACGAAAACGCATCATCAAGCGCAACTGCTGAGAGAATTCACAGTCTCGCGGTTGTGCCAAATCCGCCCAGTGCTCCGGAGCTTTCGATCGAAGTCGAGGAAACTCCGATCACTCGACAAAAGCCCAATCGCCTAATCGGCGGCGACATAAATGACCCGGCGCTTAATTATCTTGATACGATTCCCACGGCTCCACGCCTCGACGACTGTGCGAAACAAACCGCGCCGATCGTCTTGCGCGTTTGCAGCGCCATCATTGATTTAGTCGTTATCTGTCTGCTGTCGACGCTGCCCCTCGCGCTCGTGAAATTGACGGACTTGCCATTGCAGGATTCGCGAGTGATTACGTTCGCCATCGGGGCTGCCGTAATCGCAGCCTTCCTTTATCTAACCATTTGCACTGCTTTGACCGGACGCACGCTGGGCATGAAACTTTTTTCGCTCCGTGTGGTCGACGCGCGAACAAAAATGCTTCCTACTGGAAGCCAATCGGCGGGACGCGCAATCGTCTACATGTTGTCGCTCGCGCTCACCGGCCTGCCGTTGATGTACACGTTAATCGATCGCGATAAACGTGCCGCCCACGATCGCCTTACTCGCACTGAAGTAGTTCGCATGTAGCAGACTCTTTCGGGATGGCGGGCTCTGCTCTGTGGCCAGAGCAGGGCCTTTTTATTTAGCACGACGATAGTCATGCATCAGGAAACATTAAAAGCAGTCGCCGGCGAATTGGATGAAATTTTGCGAGACCGATTTCTTGGACGCGTGGTCCAGCTCTCGCCTCTTTCGCTGGTGATCGACTTTGGCCTTAAGGGTGCTGGCAACGTGTTCGTTAGCATTGAACCGGCGGCGCCGCGTCTTTATTTGATTAAGCGAAGCAGCCGGGAGATTGAAAAAGCTTCTACCAACCCTTCCCCGTTTGCCCAGTCGTTGCGCGCAAACTTTGGCGGCGGCCGCTTGCTTTCCGTGATTAAGGAGACGGATGAACGCATCGTTCGTTTTGACTTTTCAGTGCCCGACGAGCTTGGTGAAAACCATGCGCGCACGCTTGTTGCTCAACTCACCGGACGGTCGTCAAATCTATTCCTCCTAAATTTGAACGGGCAGATAACCAACGCCTTGCGCGCGCCGCGAGGTGCAGGCCAAATGATCGGTGACGTTTACCAGGCGCCTGGAGTACAAGCCAAACCCGCTTCGGAAGACCGGCCGTTTCAACAAGGCGACTTCGCAACCATCTCCGCGGCGCTCGACGCCCACTATCATCAGCTCGATCGTGAGCAGGATTTTGAAAACCTCGCCGCAAGTCTTACAGCGAAACTGCGGAAGGAAATCGCTAAGCGGCAAAAATTGAAAACTAATCTCCAAAAGGATCTGGTCACGCACGGCAATCCGGATGCGCATAAGCGTCTTGGCGATCTGCTGCTGGCCAATATTTCGAATGCGGAACGCAACGGCAGTAGAGTGCGTCTCGCCGATTATTATGTTGAGGGCGCGCCCGTCGTCGAAATTGAGATTGACGAAAATGTTTCGCTGCAGGACGCCGCCGCCGAGGCTTTTGGGCGCTACGGGAAGGCCAAACGGGCCCTCGAAGAAATCGCACTGCGCCTCGCCTCTACAGATCGCGAGCTGATTGGGCTGATAGAAAAGTTCGCCAAACTAAATGCGGCGATCGAACGGCATGACGAAATCGCGCTGAGCGAATTTGTTGAACGTAAGATTGAGAAGCCGGCGGGTGCGCGTCCGCACGAATCGAAACAAAAAGACGCGGCGGCAATCGCCGGCATGCGCCGCTACCGTTCGTCTGACGGCTATGAAGTGATAGTCGGCCGATCGGCGCGCGACAATGATCGGCTCACCTTTAAAGTGGCGCGACCTAATGACCTGTGGCTCCACGCCGGCGACTATCCGGGTTCACACGTAATCATCCGTAATTCCACGAAGAAGGAGGTTCCGCACCGCACGATCATTGAGGCGGCGCAGTTGGCTGCGAAATTTAGTCAGGCTGGGAAAGATTCACGCGTGACGATTCATTACACGGCTCGCAAGTTTATCTCTAAACCCAAAGGCGCAGCGCCCGGCCTGGTGCGAATGTCGAGTTTCAAATCTCTTACGGTTGAACCGGGTGAGACGATGGAGCGGACCTGAGAACCAGAGTGCGCGGCGATCTATCGGCGTTTCCTGGATTCAGAAAAAGCAAAAGGCCGCGACACGTCGCAGCCGACCAAAGCGGTGACAAGTCACCGCACTCCAAAATGCTTGGTTCCCGCACTCGAGGCGGATGAGGCGAGCGCTTACTTGTAACGATAGGTGATGCGGCCGCGTGAAAGATCGTAGGGCGACATCTCAACGCTGACGCGGTCGCCGACCAGAATTCGAATTCGGTTTTTGCGCATCTTGCCCGAAATCGCGGCCAGCACTACATGTTCGGTATTGTCGAGTTGGACTTTAAAAAAAGCATTGGGCTGCTTGTCTATAATAGTGCCCTCTGCGGGGATCAAATCATCTCTTGCCAAATGGTATCTCCTTTTGAAAGTCTTCGTGTTTCAAGTTTCGAGTTCCGGGTTTTGTTTGCCGAGTTTCAAGTTTCGCCTGGAGGCTGAAACTTGAAACCCGAAACTCGGAACTAATCTATCTGCTGGCCCGGCGGGGTCTAAACGAGCGAGTGAAAACCGCGGAACGCGGGACGGCCCGCCCAAACGGCTTGCCCGTTGTCTCAACCTTGCGACCGCCAAATCCAGGCAACACGACGCGAGCAACGGCTTGACCCGTTAGTCGTTCGATCGCCCGCATTGAAAGTTCATCAACCGGCGTCACGATAGTAATCGCACGTCCGGTGTTTCCGGCGCGGCCGGTACGGCCAATGCGATGCACGTAATCTTCGGGCGCTGAAGGCACGTCGAAATTGATAACGTGCGAAACTGCGTCAACGTCCAAACCGCGAGCGGCAATGTCGGTTGCCACTAATACGCGCGTGCGGCCATCGCGAAAAGCGCGCAGCGCGGCTTCGCGTTGCGGCTGGGTCCGGTCGGAATGGATCCGGTTAACACTGTGATCGCGAGCTGAAAGAATGTGCGACAAGCGTTCTGCGCCTCGGCGGGTGCGGGTAAAAACGAGCACTCGCTCAAACTTTTCGCGTTCGAGCAAATCAAGCAGCAAAGCTGTCTTCGACTCTTGCGCTACCGGGTATGCGCTTTGTTCTACATTCACGGCTGCCTGACCACGCGGGCTGACCTCGATCAGCTTCGGGTCTTTCATGGTCGTGCGCGCGAGCTTTTCAATTTCCGAAGACATCGTCGCCGAGAATAGTAGCGTCTGCTTCTTGGCCGGCAACAAGCTCAGAATGCGTCGAATGGCGGGAAGAAATCCCATGTCCAACATCCGATCAGCTTCGTCTAACACTAGCACTTCAATGCCCGACAAATTAACTTCCCGGCGCTCGACCAGGTCGAGTAGACGGCCGGGAGTGGCGATCACGACTGCTGCGCCGCGACGCAAGTCGGAAATCTGAGTGCGGGCGCTGGCGCCGCCGATGATCTTGACACTGCGATTGGCCTTTACACGATTCAACTCGTTGTAGTTCTTTTCAATCTGCGCAGCCAACTCACGCGTTGGCGCAAGCACGAGCACGCGAATGCCGGGGCGTGCTTTGTCGGTGATTCTTTGAATGATGGGGAGCAGGAATGCGGCGGTTTTGCCTGTGCCGGTTTCAGCACAGCCGATCAGATCCTGGCCGCTTAGCACTACAGGGATCGCCTGTAGCTGGATCGGTGTTGGTTCGGTGTATCCGAGAGACTCGCAGCTCCGCACTTGTGCGGGCGCAAGTCCCAGTTCAGAAAAATTCATAAGGTCCTTTTTGATTTAAGTCCGCGCAGAGCAGTTGCGGAGATGTTTACGCACCAGGCGTAAGTTTTATCCAGTTCCGCGCAATGCTCCGAGAAATTGGATGGGTTGAGCTGAAGAACGCAATTGCGTTGGCAGGTAACTCGGTGGTTGGACCGGGCCAGCACTGCCAACGCGAATTCGCGTTAAGCAGTGCTTACCAGCGGGGCTCGCGATTGCCGCCACCGCCACTGCCGCCGCCGTAGCCGCCACCGCCGCCACGGTTTCCACCGTAACCGCCGCCGCCGCCACGATTGCCGCCGCCGCCGCCGCCGAAGCCACGACCGCCGCCACCACCACGATTTTCGCGGGGCTTGGCTTCGTTAACATTCAACGCACGACCGTTAACTTCCTTACCGTTAAACTGAGCGATAGCAGCTTCGCCTTCTTCTTTGCTCGACATTTCGACGAAGCCAAAGCCACGTGAACGGCCGGTGTCGCGGTCTTCCACAACACTTGCTGATTCAACGGTTCCGGCAGCTGCGAACAGCTCCTGGAGGTCCTGGCTGGAGGTCGAAAATGCGAGATTTCCTACGTAGAGTTTCATTGACATAAAGATATACCTTTCCCCTAGGGGGGATAAAAGAAGCTGCGAATCGGATTGGCTTCGGTCGAACGGTAGGAGCGAAGGGCCGGTTTTCGGATGCTCAAAAGAGCGGCTTCTGAAGTTGAAATCAGCCTGCTCTCGAACCATCCAAAAACGCCAGCGCTTATTCGTCCATGCGCGGGGCGCATCACCGTCGATGCGCGAGAGAAGGATTAACCGTGCGTCACTATGCACTATTAGCTGCGGATTGGCAAGGTGAAAGGCCCCGGCCCGCACCCATGGCTGGATTCAATTACCACTCCGGCAGAGGGTAATCTCGGAATAACCCGGTCCAAATGTCCAAACACGCGGCCATTCGAAGCCAAAGGCCTCAAACCCTGCAGATCGAAGATTCTCGCGATTCAAGGATTCCCCGAAGCGGCCGTTGACCTACACCGCTTGAATACAGCATCAGAGTGGCGCGAGGTCGCTCCACTCCTAGCAAAACTTATTGCGCGTCTCGCAGGAGGATCACATCGTCAGTTTGCGAGCCGCGAGAGAGTGCGATCTGTTTGCCGTCTCGCGACATCTGGAATGCAAAGATCAGCCCTGAGCTGAAGTTGGTCAGTTGCTTCGGGGGACCACCATCGAGCGGCAGACTCCAAATGTTGTCCGCCTGGTCGCGCGAGTCCGCGTAGGTCACGGATTTGCTGTCCGGAGTCCATCCGAGTCCCACATCTCTGGAACTCGCCACTTCGAGAATTGTAATCGGTGGACCACCGGCAAAAGGCATCACTAAGATCCGATTCCGGTTCGCCTGATCGTCAAAGTAACGCAGCGCCAGAAACTTTCCGTCGGGTGAAATTGCCGCCCAGGTTGCAGACTTATCCACTACCTGCTCTGGAGTGCCGCCCAGCATGGGCACCTTCCAAAAGGTCGACTTCCCTTGCCGAAACGATCTGAACAACACCCACTGCCCATCCGGTGAACACGCGGATTGTGAGTCAACCTCCGGCCCCTGCGTAAGCTGCTTCTGATCGCTGGCGCCGGAATCAAGTCGCCAGAGATTGAAACTGCCGGAACGATTGGAACTAAAAACAATGTGCGCGCCATCGCTTGAGACGCAGCCAAGACTTTCAATGTAGGCGTCCGTCGTTAATTGTCTATTTGTGGTCCCATCGCTCGCGATGCTCCAAATGTCTAACTGCTCCCCGGAGGGCGCGGTGTAGAGCACCCGGCCGTCGGGAGTCCAGCTGAGACTGTCGCCGTCATACTTGCCGTTCGTGATCTGCTTCGCGCGAGTCGCGTCGTCAGTCGCCACTACCCAGATCTGTGCAGACTTGTCTGCTTGCACAGTCACCAGCGTTTTCGAGTCTGCGGTCAATCCCAGGCTGCTGGTGCCATAGGCATTCAGGTCGTTTGTGACGCGACGCACTCCTCCGCCGGGATACGCTACGTGCCACAATTGAGTGCCCGCGGAAATCAGCCGGGGCACGGCGGCGACAATCAAACCGCTGCCGTCTGACAACCAGAGCGCGCGCGAAACCGACACCCAGGTTTGCGACGTCAGCGGTTTTTCAGGTCCACCTGCGGCCGGCACTGACACAATCGTCGCGGACAAGTTGCCGCTGTAAGTGCCGGCGCCACACGCGATCCGCTCACCGTCGGGCGACCATGATGGACCACCGTCAAGCGCGAAATAGTCCGGCAATTTTCGGACGGCGATCTTCCGCTCGCCGCTGCCATCAATATTTGCTGCCATCAATGCAGACTCCGCTGACGACGGCCGCACAAAAGCAATTTGTTTCCCATCCGGAGAAAAAGTAACCGGGCTCGTCACGCCCGACATGATTCGCGTCGGCGGGATGAAACCAAGCACCGGTACGCTGTAGAGCGTTCCAAGCGAGTCATCTTTGTCGAACCGCGAGTAGAAGATCAGTTCACCATCTCGCGAGAAGGTGGTGCCGCCAATTTTCCCGTCAACGTCAGGAACAATCTTGACCAGACTGCCGCTGGAAACTTGTCGTAACCAAAGACTGTCCTTGCCGGACTCGGTCGTTCTGAAAACCACGTATTTGCCATCGGGCGAGATCGAGGTGTAGCCGCGGATCGAAGCATTGCCGATTCGCCCGCCCGTAGTCAGCCTCTCGATCTTCATGGTGCGGAATGGTTCGGTTTTCGGCCCACCCGCAAACTTCATCCAGAGGACCACCGCCACCGAAACGGCAATCAGTAATCCCACCAGGCCCAGAACGACGGTCCGCTGGTGCTTCTTGATTTCGCCGAAAATTACTTCCGCGCTGGAACTCGTAGTCGCTGCGGAAGCCGCGCTCGTTCTGGTTGCGACTTCAAACGACGGGAGTGTACCCGCTTCAGCGCCTTCCATCGTGCGGCTGCCTCCGACTGTCGTCTCGATTGAACGCGGCTCCGCGCGGTCGACGACCCCTGCGGTACTGAACGTCGAGGACACGATCGATCCATCGAGGTGCGGATCGCTTTCCAGTTCTCGTCGCAAATCTCTGAGTTCAATCGCGACATCTTGAATGGTTTGATAGCGATCGTCAGGATCCTTGGCGAGGCAGCGGCGGATGATTCGCTGCAGCTCGTTCGGAGCAGAAGGTTCAAACTCAGTGATTAGGCGCGGCGGTTCGTAAACAATCTTGTAAAGCGAAGCGACGTTTGATTCGCCCTGAAACGGCCGGTGGCGGGTAACCGCTTCGAAAAGCATGCAACCAAATGAAAAGATGTCTGAGCGATGATCTATCTCGCCGGTCTTTCCCTGGGCCTGCTCGGGCGACATGTATCCGACGGTGCCCAGAAGTCGGCCAGGCACTGAATACTGCATCTGCGCGACGGTCGCGGCGTCGCTGGTGGTTTCACCTTCAGGGCCGGGGGTAGGAATCTCAATCAGTTTTACTAACCCAAAGTCCAGAATCTTAGCGAAGCCATCATCTGAGATCATCACGTTGTCCGGCTTCAGATCGCGATGAACGATACCGGCGGCATGTGCCTTCGCGAGTCCACCCGCCACCTGCTGAAGATACTTAAGGAGTTTTTTCAGACCGGCACGTTCGTAATGAATTTTTTCCCGGAGAGTTTTTCCTTCGATGTATTCAATCGAAATGAAGTGCAGTCCTTCGGCTTCACCGATCTCGTAGACGTGGGCCACGTTTGGATGATTGAGCGCCGCTGCCGCTTTCGCTTCCTGCTCGAAGCGGCGCATGCGGTCGACATTCGTGGCCAACTCTTCGGGCAACACTTTTAGCGCGACCTTGCGATTCAGCTTTGTATCCAGCGCCAGGTACACCTCGCCCATCCCGCCTTTGCCGAGCTGGGAAAGAATTTTGTAATGGGCTAAACGTGAACCGGCAGTTACGGCCAGGAAAGCAATCCTCCGTAGTTCTGGGAAATTAGCTCGCATCTTAACAGACCGAAAGGCGGTGCGAACAGACCGAGTTTGGCCTCGTGCTTTCGGCTTTGAGCGCATTTGCAGTTATCCTTAATCTTAATGACATCGGTAAACGAAGGTTTAGCTAGCTCTGAAGAATTATTTGCGCGCGCGCTCGAGTTGATCCCCGGCGGTGTCAATTCGCCTGTGCGCGCGTTTCGTGCAGTCGGCGGCACCCCGCGGTTTATCAGGAGTGCCAATGGCGCAAAAATAATCGACGTTGACGGCAAGACGTACATCGACTACGTCGGTTCGTGGGGACCGATGATCCTGGGCCACGCTGACCCTGAAATCGTAAACGCGATTGCCGAGGCCGCGATGAGCGGCACCAGCTTCGGCGCACCCAATGAACTCGAGGTCCAACTCGCCGAAGAGATCGTAGATGCCGTGCCGTCGATCGAAATGGTGCGCATGGTAAACAGTGGAACCGAAGCGACGATGTCCGCAATCCGCCTGGCGCGCGGAATCACGGCCCGCGACAAGATCTTAAAATTTGAAGGCTGCTATCACGGTCACGCTGATAGTCTGCTAGTCAAGGCAGGTTCGGGCGTGGCTACCCTCGGACTGCCTGACAGTCCCGGCGTTCCCGCGTCGCTGGCGCAACATACACTAACAGTGCCCTTCAACGATGTGGCTGCGCTCGAGGCCGTCTTCAAACAACATCAGGACATCGCGGCAGTGATCATCGAACCGGTGGTCGGAAACATGGGCTGTGTGGCACCGCAGCAGGGATTTTTGGAATTCGTACGCGAGGTCACGACCCGCCGTGGCGCGCTATTAATCTTCGATGAAGTGATGACTGGATTTCGCCTGGCTCGCGGTGGTGCGCAAGAACTTTACGCAATCAAGCCTGATATTACCTGCCTCGGGAAAATTATTGGCGGTGGTTTACCGGTGGGCGCTTACGGCGGTTCGCGCGAAGTGATGCGTCATATGGCCCCGGCTGGTTCGATCTACCAAGCCGGCACGCTTTCAGGAAATCCTCTCGCGATGACCGCGGGACTGCTGACCCTGCAACGATTGCGCGAACAATCGGTTTATCAAACCCTCGAACGCAGCGCGGGC
>JANLZV010000194.1:0-2790 GCA_031366425.1 Pyrinomonadaceae bacterium
CTCATCAAGCGACTCAAGCTTCCAGCTGAACTAAACGCGATTGAAGGCGGCGACCATTCCTTGAAGGTGCCGAAGAGTTCGGCCATTCCTCAACAGCAGATTTATGAGTCGGCCATGGATGAAATTGCGCGCTGGCTAAAAGCTTCCGGATAACCACCTCTTAACCTCTCTCCCGACTTCCGTTACCTTCTAAAATGCTACGCCTGAAATGTCTTGGGTGCCGCGCTGATAAGATTACAGGGACTAACGTCGCAAGCGATCAAGACAAAGAGCAAAACGAGGCCGCCGGCACCATTAAAGGACCGCAGTCTCTTCCAGGAGCCGTCCTTCCGCAAACCGCTGGACGCTTAGTTGAGATGCATCGATGAGATCTGATCCGCCTTTGAGGATGAGATCGGCGCAGATTCGGCCGGAAGCAGGTGAGTGCATTACGCCGTGGCCGCTGAAGCCGTTCACAAAATACAAACCTTCGACGTCGGGCGCCGCGCCAATGATCGCATGATGGTCCGGCGTCATTTCATAAAGGCCCGCCCAGGCCCGGCGCGGATTCACTTCCGCTTCAATCAAACCGGGGACGCGGTCAGCGGCGCGCGTCAGTATCTTCTCGACAAACGTTGGATCGAATTCGGTCTTGAAGCCCGGAGTCTCATCCGGGTCATTCCAGGCCAATAGAATTCCTTTGCCTTCGCGCCGGAAGTGGAAACCGGTCGACATGTCGATCACCATGGGAAAACGTTGGGGTAAGCCCGCGAAGGGTTCGGTAGGGACGAGTTGACGCCGGAGCGGTTCGACTGGCAACTCCGTCTGCGCCATTTTGGCGACTTGCGCGGCCCATGGGCCCGCTGCGTTTACGATCACGCGAGTCGCGACAAATCCCCTGGAAGTATTAACGCCAGAGACGCGCCGCCCGCTCGTCACCTTCTGAGCTGGTCCAACTTCGATGCCGGTGACCGCAGTATCGAGCCAGAGACGCGCCCCTCGTTCGCGCGCGTTGAGCATGAATCCCATCATCACACTGTGCGGATCCACGAAGCCATCGGTCTGACAAAAGGTGCCACCGATAATATCGTCAACCCGAAGCTGCGGCACAAACTCGGCGATATCTTCTCGCGACACCAGCTCAACATTAGAGACGCCTAACGCCAACTGGCGTGCGCGATTTGTCTTGAGATACTCGAGATGTCGTTCGCTGGTAGCGCAGAAGAGGTACCCGTGAGCGCGATAGTCGGCCGGGTGGCCCACCACTTCATCAAACTGTGAAAAGAAGTCGATCGAGTAACGCGACATCTCAATGTTGACGTCGGTGGAGAATTGCGCGCGCACTCCGCCCATGCTCTTTCCGGTTGAGCCTTTCCCCTGGTGAGCTTCGCGTTCGATCACGAGGACGTTGGTGCAGCCTTGTTGGGTGAGATGATAGGCGACGCTGGAGCCTACAATTCCGCTGCCGATGATGACGACGTCTGCTGTTTCGGTCATAGTTGTCGCGGCGAAAGATCAGCTTATAGAATGGTCGCGCGAGAATAAGCCGAATTCCTAACCAGCACAATCACAAATTGGAGGAGCAGATGGATCTCCGCTACCCCATCGGGGAGTTCAAGTTCGAAGGACCGCTTACCCGCAATAAATGCGAAGCGCTGATAGATGAGATAGCCGCGACTCCGAATAATATGCGAACGGCCCTGGCCGGGCTTGATGACGCACAACTCGATACGCCCTACCGGCCTGAGGGTTGGACCATTCGCCAGGTGGTCCACCACGTACCGGAAAGCCATCTCAATAGCTATACGAGATTCAAACTCGCTTTGACGGAGGACGAGCCAGTGATCAAGCCTTACTTCGAAGATCGCTGGGCGAGGCTCGACGATGCCCGCGAGGCTCCGGTAGAACTTTCGCTAAATCTGCTCGATGCGCTGCACCAGCGTTGGGTGTGGTTTCTGCGAACACTTTCCGACGCCGATTTGCAGCGCACGTTTCGTCACCCCGAACTCGGCGTCGTTAGTCTTGAACGAAACATCGCCCTATATGCCTGGCACGGGCGACATCACACTGCGCACATCACTTCGCTGCGGGAACGAATGGGTTGGTAAACGAAGTCGATCTATTTGAGTTTACAGACTGGTCTGAACAAACACGAAAATGCTGAAAACATTCGATTGTCCAAAGTGTGGCGCGCCGGTTAATTACGAAAAAGATGTTGTAGGCGCCAACCTCACCGCGCGTTGTGCTTATTGCGGCAGTTCGCTCTCGGTGCCCGACGGTAACCGGCCCGCGCAAATTATTTCCCAGGTGAACATCGATCTGCGAGACGCAGTTCCGACCATAAAAGCTACCACTAAATGGATCCTGCTGATCGTGTTGATTCCGATCGTCGGGGTCGTGATTTCGGTGATCGCCATGGGCGGTTTTCTCGTCCCCTGGCTTAAGGGAAGCGTTTCACCTCCGAATCAAAACGTGGCGCCGGCGCTGCGCTCGTTGCCCTTCGGCGGCAAGACAAAACCGGAGTCGTTCGCGAAGCAGCTGATGAAGTTTGGCTCTGAAGGAATCGGCGCCGGCATGTTTAAGGACGCGCGCGCGATTGCGGTCGACGCGTCGGGCCGGATCTACGTGGGGGAATATATCGGCGGCCGAATTCAGGTGTTCGACGCGGAGGGCAAGTTCATTACCCAATGGTCCGTCGATTCAAAAATGCCTCTCGTGGGGATGGCCGCAGACCGGAAAGGCACCGTCTACATCGTGCAACGCGGCGTGATCTCGCGCCATGAAGGTGAGACTGGAAAACTTCTAAGCCAG
>JANLZV010000214.1:0-2802 GCA_031366425.1 Pyrinomonadaceae bacterium
CGAGGTGGGCCAGCAGGAAAAGCTTTTCCTCCAGGCGATGATTCAATCGGCC
This sequence comes from Pyrinomonadaceae bacterium, assembly GCA_031366425.1. GTDB lineage: Bacteria > Acidobacteriota > Blastocatellia > Pyrinomonadales > Pyrinomonadaceae > PSRF01. Next base: position 53 of record JANLZV010000214.1, read on the forward strand.
GTAGCGTTTCACCATTTGGAAATCGGACGCCCTGGCGCCGCGCGCCAGATGCATCAGCGCGCGAAAGAAAAGTTTTCGCGACTGGGCACCAACGTGTTCATGTCGCTCGATCTGATGGATTATCAGGGGCAACTCGACCGCGCGTTGTCATGGTTGTGGACTGCGGCGGATCCGCGGGAGCTTACGCCGCCGGAGTTTCAGCTTCCAAAGATTAATCTGTTGCCGGAAATAAATGAGTTCGACTAGGGTCTGTCATGCTTAATAATCTGCGTCTGTTGCTACTGGCGGCCTGGCTGGGGGCCGCGATCTTTTTCAGCGCCGTAGTCGCGCCCGCAGCTTTCCAGGTGCTCCGAACTTTTAGTTTGCCAAACGCGAGTGAGCTGGCCGGCGCGATCGTCAGCCGGGCGCTGGCAGCTGTTAACACGAGTGGATTTGGGATCAGCCTGCTGCTAATCGCTTTGACGTTTGCTCTCAAGAAACGGTTTTCGCGGCGAAGTTTTTTCATTCAAATGCTTTTGCTGCTTTGGATCGCAGCCGCCACCGGAATCGGGGAATGGGTGATCGCTCGACGCATGCGCGGTCTGCGGTCGGCGTTTCATGGGCCAATAGATCAAGTCGCCGCGACCGACGCGGGACGGATGGCGTTCGACGCGCTCCACGGGTATTCTGTGGTCGCACTCTTAACAGCGATGATTGCCGGGTTGATCGTTTTCTTTGTGATGTCGAAGCGCGTTCAAACGGAACGGGAGTAAGGCAGAAGTGGAAATTTTTGAGTACATGGATGAATGGCGTAAGCGCTACGCCAGCTGGCAAAACGCGACGAGTTCAGGCGCCAGCAAAGATGACCTCGGCGACTCGTATCCATTTGTAAAAAATAAACGCGCGCCCTTTTCGCCAGCCCGCTGTGCGTTGCCGATGCTGAACCTGGCGTTAATCTCTTCGGCCGGCGGTTATCTGGATGGCGCCGAACCTTTCGACACCACTGCATCCGGCGGTGACCTGAGTTTTCGGGAGATTCCCTCGCAAATCGAACCTGAGGACCTGCGCTTCGCAGCTCGCGGCTACGATCCCGCGGCCGTGTCTGCAGACGCTAACTCGCTTCTGCCCATCTGGCGCCTGCTTGAGTTTGAAGGCAATGGAATCATCGGCCAACTCAATTCCGTGTTTTGGAGTTTCAACGGATTCATTCCCGATGCGGGACGTTTGGTTGACGAGTTGGCGCCCCGTTTGGTTGAGCGGGTTCAGTCTTATCAGGTGCAGGCGGCCTTGCTGATTCCGGCTTCGAAACTCTGCCACCAGTCCGTTTCGCTGATCGCAAGATCACTTGAAGCGGCAGGTATATCGACGATGACTCTCGCGGTGGATAAGGACGTCGTTCAGAATGTGCGGCCGCCGCGCGCGGCTCTGTACGCCGGCGAGATCGGAAGTGTGGCGGGTCTTCCTAACTGGCCCGAGCACCAGCGACGCGTACTTGATGAAGCGCTGCGGTTGATCGAGCCGATGGACCAGCCCGGAATTCGTCAGTTGACCGTCGTGCTCGAAAGCCAGGTGGAAAAAGCCCGTGGCGAAAGATAGAAGCCGGCGCACCTACAAACCCTTTCCTCGACGTGGGGGCAACATGACCAAAGCCAGAAAGTTTTTGCGTTTCCTCATCGCAGTAATCTCGGCCATTGTCCTCTACCTGCTCTTGTGGCCGGTGCCAATTTCCCCGATCGCCTGGAACCCGCCGCCCGCGCCCACACTGACCGGCGTCTATCAACAAAACTCGGCGCTCAGCAACGTGGAGCGACTTGGAATCGTGCCGCCTGAGTATGGCTTTGGACCCGAAGACATCGCGTTCGATGCCGAAGATCGAATTTATGCAGGCCTCGATGACGGCCGCATCATTCGTCTCAAAGGAAACGATGCAAACGCGGAAGTTTTCGCTGACACGCACGGGCGTCCTCTTGGACTCGTGTTCGACGCAACCGGGAATCTGATCGTCGCTGACGCGATTAAGGGGTTGCTCTCTATCGCTCGAGATGGCAACGTGAGTGTGCTGACGACGTCAGCCGACGGCCTGGCATTGGGATGCACGAACGATCTCGATGTCGCAGCCGATGGGACGATCTATTTCACCGACGCGTCTAATAAGTTTCCCCTTACGAATTACAAAGCGGACCTGCTGGAACATCGAGGCAACGGCCGCTTCCTCGCCTACGATCCAAAAACGAAAATTGCCCGCACGCTCCTAAACGATTTGGCGTTTGCAAATGGAGTGGCGGTCGCTCCGGATCAGTCTTTTGTCCTGGTAGTGGAGACGGCGGCTTATCGAATCCATCGAGTTTGGTTGACTGGGCCACGCGCCGGGCAGTCGGAGATATTCATCAATAATCTTCCGGGATTTCCTGACGGGATTTCATCAAACGGCAAAGACAAATTTTGGCTGGCCCTCGTGACGCCGCGCGATCAAACACTCGATAAGCTGCTCCCCCATCCGTTCCTCCGTAGAGTTGTGATGCGGCTGCCAAAATTTCTCCAGCCCGCCGCCAAGCGCTATAGCTTTGTCCTTGGTTTGGACCCGAATGGCAAAGTTATAAACAATCTGCAAAACGGCTCACCCGACTGTTACGCCCAAATCGCGAACGCCGTCGAACGCAGCGGCGCGCTCTATTTCGGTAGCATCGGCGAGCGATCCGTCGGACGCTTCAGGCTTCCTACCCAGCCGTAACTTTCAGAGCTACAGTCTCATCACTCGTAGAGCATTTTTT
>JANLZV010000241.1:0-7627 GCA_031366425.1 Pyrinomonadaceae bacterium
GGCGAAGAAATCGGTGGAGTGAACATTCGATATCGTGGTGAACCGGGACATGCGGTTAGCGGCCAGGTAGTTGGACTCGCCGTAGGTCCAGGACCCGCGCAGCCCAGCATCACCTTAATGGAAATAGCCAATGGCGTTCCCTTGACCAACTCGTTCTCATTTCAGCCCCTCGGCAAAGGCTTCTCGTTTTACGGAGTGAGTGACGGAGACTACGTTTTGACTGCCCAACTTTCCTTAACGCCCGGTGAGATCCTGGTTTCAGATCCGCGTCGGGTTAACGTTAAAGGAGCGGACGTGACGGGGGTCGAGTTGGCTTTAAAACCGCTAGCGTCGGTCTCCGGCAAGGTCAGTCTTGAGCCCTCAACTGCTCCGGAGTGTGCAAACAAGCGTCGGCCGTTGTTTGCCGAAACGCTGGTCGCAGCGAGACGCAGTGAACGTGGAGAGATGAAAGACCAGCCGCGTCCAATCAGTTTTTCAGTGGCGCAAGGTTCGCCAAACAAGTCAGGCGAGTTCATGCTGCGAAATCTGAGTCCGGGTCAATACAGTCTCAGCACGCGCTTCTTCGCGAAGTATTGGTTTCTCCGCTCGGTGGCGCGGCCGAGCGCAACTACGCGGCCCGGATCTGAAAAACCCGGGCTACCCAACCGCCAAAGTGATTTGGCCCGCAACGGTCTTACCCTCGCGGGGGGTGAACGAGCTAACGGCGTGACGATCACCTTAGCGGAAGGAGCGGGATCACTACGAGGGTCGATCAAGGTCGCTTCGGGCGAGACGGTTCCGCCGCGACTGGTTCTCTATCTAGTACCGGCTGAAAAAGAAAACGCCGAAGACGTGTTGCGGTTTTTTTCCGCCGAAGTGAATTCTGATGCGACCTTCGCGTTCAACAATCTGCCGCCTGGACGTTATTTCGCGTTAACCAGAATTTTGGAGCCGAATGACCCGAGGACAGAAGCGAAACTGCGCGCGCCGGAGGCCGGCGACTTGCGAACTCAATTGCGCCGTGCGGGTGAGGCCGGCAAGGCTTCTTTGGAGTTTAAGCACTGTCAAAATGTTGCCGATTACCAAATGCCCTTTTCGATCCCAAGCGCGAAGCCGTAGCGAATCCGATCCCCCCTTGGTCCCGCTCTGTGTGAGACCGCACTTTTAGATCGCGAACTGTTGTAAAGAAGAGAAGTCAAGGTGAGAAACGGCAAAAGGTTGCGACGCTTTTCACTTGCGATCTCGAGTCCACTGAACAGCTTGACGCTCAAGCAAGACCGTTGCTAGACTCAATTTACTTACCTGTTCAGGGCCCGGCGCTTTCTTGGCGTCGCTCGGATTTCCCCCAGACCCGCGTGCGGCGCAGTCTGATTTTCTCAACCAACGGAGGTGTTGCGTGGGCTTCAAAGTCGGCCAGAAAGTCGTTTACCCTAATCACGGAATCGGAACTATCGAACAAATAGAGCAGAAACAAATAGGCGCCAACTCACTTCCTTTCTACATGCTTCGACTTGCCGCCAATAACTCGTTAGTGCTCGTTCCAGTCTCAAATGCCTCGGAAGTAGGCCTGCGATCCCCAATTTCTTCCGGCGAATGTGAAATGCTTTTTAAGGTCCTCGCGGATGATTTTGCCTTTCCGGCAAACGACTGGAAAGATCGGTTCAAAGAATTTTCGGAAAAAATGCGCACTGGGGATGTTTTTGAAGCCGCCGAAGTTCTCAAGCACCTGACATATCTGAATCAACTCAAGCCCCTCTCATTTCGTGAGCAGATAATGCTCGAGCGGGCGCGCTACCTGGTAATTTCGGAGTTGGCTGCCGTGTGTCGTCAACCGGAATGCAACATCGAACCGCGTGTCGAACAGGCTCTCGTGCGTGCTTGCGTCAAGCACGACCGTCGCCCGCTCAGGGCCAGGGCTGCCGGAGCCGCCGCCGGACACTGAACCCCAAACTTTTTTGAATCAGAAGCCCAACCGAAAGGGAGGGCTTTTGTTTTTTGTGCTGAAACTCTTTTCACGCAACCGCGGCCATCCCGGCTCACGCAGCCGCATGTTATGATTCGGGAGTTCGCTGAGGGAAAATAAATTGGGAGCTGATTCGCCACTCCTCGCTTTTGTAGAATGTCAGAACCTCCAAGTTACTTATTAAGTGTGGTGCTTGCCGCAGGGGATGCCAGCGCCCCCGTCAGCGTGGTGGCAGTAATCCTCAAGATAGCGGCGGTGCTATTGCTCGTGGCCGCAAATGGTTTTTTCGTGGCGACGGAATTCGCCCTCGTTGGAGTTCGCCGTTCGCGGATCGAGATGAAAGCGGCGGCGGGCCATCGTCCGGCCAGAAGATTGATTGGACTCCTCGACAACCTCAACGCCTATCTGTCTGCTTCCCAACTCGGAATCACGCTAGCATCGCTCGGCTTAGGTTGGGTCGGTGAACCTGTAATCGCCGCGATGTTGGAAGGCCCTTTCTCCGGACTTCCAGATGCGTGGCGGCACGGGCTCTCCTTTGCGATCGCTTTTTCAATCATCACTGCGCTTCATATTGTCCTTGGCGAACAGGCGCCTAAACTCGTGGGCCTGGCGCTCGCGGAAAAAGTAGCGATGGCAACCTCGCTGCCGATGCTGGCTTTTTATCGAGCGTTTCAATGGCCCATCCGCGCGCTTGATTGGGCCAGCGCGCGCACGGTGCGCCTCGTCGGTTTGCAGGCCACCTCAGAACACGCTTCGAGTTATACCGAGGCCGAACTTCGTCAGCTGATTGATCTGTCGCGCGAGGGCGGTCATCTTCGCGCGGAAGAGCGACGGTTGATTCATAAAGTTTTTGAGTTTTCCGATACCTTAGTGCGCGAAGCTATGGTCCCGCGCACTACGATTGCAGCGATCCCCGCCGATAGTTCACTTGAAGAGATCACCAAAGCCTTCGAGCAGAACCGCTATTCGCGTCTGCCCGTCTATCGCGAATCGATCGATGATGTGATTGGTTTCATTCACAGCAAAGATGTGATGCCTCATCTGTTGAAGCCTGAAAGTTTTCAGTTGAGCGACGTGCTGCAATCGCCGCTTTACGTAGTGAATACTGCCCGGCTCGAAGACGTGTTGCGGCAGATGCAAAAAGGAAAAGTTCACTTCGGTTTTGTCGTCGATGAACACGGCGGACTTGAAGGAATCATTACCCTCGAAGATTTGCTCGAAGAGATCGTGGGCGAGATCTCCGACGAGCACGATGAGGAAGTTAACGAACAGATTACGCCCGCGGGAGATCGCCAGTTCCTGTTGGATGGCGGCCTCGCCGTGCGCGACTTGAATCGCCGGCTCAAGCTCACAGTGCCGGAATCGGAAACTTACACGACCATCGGTGGTTTTCTGATGACTGCGGCAGGCCACCTGCTGAAAGCGGCCGAGACGGTCGAGCACAATGGTTTGATTTTTACGATTGAACGCGTTGAGCGCAGGCGCGTAATCCGCGTGCGGCTGGAGTTACCCGCCGAAACAGAGTCTGAGTCTACCGCACCGGCCGAAGGAGCTCGGGCGGCGCACTAGTTAAGAGTTCTTTAGGAGAGAATGCAAAGATGAGCTGGATTGACCAGGTTCACGCTCGCGAGATACTCGACTCGCGCGGCAATCCGACGGTGGAAGCTGAAGTGACGCTCGTGGGCGGCGAAGTAGGGCGGGCGGCAGTGCCTTCCGGCGCTTCCACCGGCGAACACGAAGCGGTCGAACTTCGGGACGGCGATAAAAAACGTTACGGCGGCAAAGGCGTCTTGAAGGCCGTGCGATACGTGAACGACGTCATCGCGCCGGGCATCGAAGGTCTCGATGCGCTTGATCAGGCTGAGGTCGATAACGCGCTGATCGATCTCGATGGCACGACCACCAAAGCAAAGCTGGGCGCGAATGCGTTGCTCGCAGTCTCAATGGCTACCGCTCGCGCAGCCGCAACCTACCTCGAGCTTCCGCTCTATAAATATCTGGGTGGTCCAAACGCGCGCACGCTACCGGTGCCGATGATGAACATCATCAACGGCGGGGCCCATGCGGACAACAACGTAGACTTCCAGGAGTTTATGATCGTCCCGGTTGGCGCCAGTAGTTTTAGTGAAAGCCTGCGGCTCGGCACAGAAGTGTTTCACACTTTGAAGGCGGTCTTGAAAAAGAAGGGTTACGCGACCAGTGTCGGAGACGAAGGCGGCTTCGCGCCCAATCTGCGCTCAAACGAAGAAGCGATTGAAACCATTTTGGAAGCGATTGCCCAGGCGGGATATTCGGCAGGGAAGGATTGTCTCCTCGCACTCGACCCGGCTGCGAGCGAGTTTTACGACGGCAAATCTTATGTCTTCAAGAAAAGCGACAAGCGAAAATTAACGAGCGCTGAAATGGTCGCGTTTTGGAGTAGCTGGGTCGACCAGTACCCGATCATCTCGATTGAAGACGGGATGGCGGAAAACGATTGGGACGGCTGGAAAACTCTTACCGACGAACTCGGTCAACGGATTCAGCTGGTCGGCGACGACTTGTTTGTCACTAACACTGAATTTCTGCGAAAGGGGATTCAACTCGGGGTAGCAAATTCAATCCTGATTAAAGTGAATCAGATCGGCACGCTTACTGAAACGCTGGATTGCATTGAACTCGCAAAAACCAACGGGCGCACCGCTGTAATTTCCCACCGCTCGGGTGAAACCGAGGATCCTTTCATCGCCGATCTCGCGGTCGCGACCAACGCGGGACAAATCAAAACCGGCTCGCTTTCCCGCACGGATCGGATCGCAAAGTACAATCAGTTGCTCCGGATTGAAGAAGACTTGCGCAGTGCCGCGCGTTACCCGGGCCGGTCGGCGTTTCGTCAACTGGATGTCGCCCCAAGGCGTGGAAGCAAGAGAGCCCGCTCGGCGAAGCGCTAGAGGTCGCAGTTAAAAATCAGGTCGATTGGACGATGATCAAATTCCCGCATCGCGTTTGGCAGCGAAACGATTACACCATCAACACGGATGACGAACTGCTCGACCTTCGGGTGATCCACGATTTCATCGCGAACCAGTCCTACTGGGGACAAGGCCGCAAAATTGAAACGGTCAAGCGGGCGCTGGATAACTCGCTGAATTTTGGAGTTTATCGAGACGCTAGACTAGTCGGCTTCGCGCGGGTCGTGACGGACTTTGCCACCTTCGCCTGGATCGCGGACGTATTTGTGTTGGACGTCCACCGCGGTCAGGGTTTAGCAAAGTGGTTGATGGAATCGATCCTGTCGCATCCCGAGTTGCAGCAGTTTCGGCGCTGGGTCTTGGCAACCAAAGACGCGCACCAACTTTATCGTCAGTTTGGATTCAATGAATTGAAACGGCCGGAGCGTTGGATGGAACGTCCGGATCCGAATATGCAGGAAGCACCGGATTATTGGCGAGACGAACCGGAGACTTCAAACCAGCGCAACTAAGATTCAGGAGACCTGTTTGCCGGAAACCAAAGGGCCAATAGCGCTTATCATCATTGATGGTTGGGGCTACTCACCGCAGCGCGAGGGTAACGCGATCGCCTTGGCCGACACTCCTTACTACGACGAACTCTGCGAAAAATACCCTTACACGCTCCTCGAAGCTTCGGGAACGCGCGTAGGTTTGCCAGCCGGCGTGATGGGAAACTCGGAAGTGGGCCATCTGAATATCGGCGCGGGAAGAGTCATCCGCATGGATGTTTCGCGAGTGGACCACGATATCGCCACCGGCGAATTTTTTAAAAATCAGGTGTTGGTATCCGCAATCACTGAGGTGAAACGGAAAGGCAAGGCACTTCATTTGATGGGCCTGCTCTCCGACGGTCAGGTGCACTCATCTCAACAACATCTTTACGCACTCCTGCGCCTGGCGAAGCGGCATGAGTTAGATCGGGTTTTTGTGCATTGCTTTCTTGATGGCCGCGACACTCCGCCGTCGTCAGCGGTCCACTACCTGGCTGCGCTACAAAAACAGATCGACGACATCGGTTGCGGAAAGATCGCCTCAATCATAGGACGCTACTACGCGATGGATCGCGATAAGCGTTGGGAGAGGACCGAGCGCGCTTACGATACTTTGGTGAGAGGCAGAGGCGGCCGGGCGGGTGATCCAATTGCTGCCGTCCTGAGTTCTTACGAGCGCGGAATCACCGACGAGTTTTTCGAACCGACTTCCATTGTCGACGCTCAGGCGCAGCCAATTGCGACGATTGAGAGCGGCGATGGCGTGATCTTTTTTAATTTTCGTCCGGATCGTGCCCGACAAATTACGCGCGCGCTCACCGTCCCGAGCTTTGCGGAATTTGATGTCGGCGGCGGAGCGGCGCCGAGGCCGGCAATCGATTTCGTTTGCTTCACCACCTACGATCGAACGTTGCCACTGCCGGTGGCGTTTTCGCCGCACGATCACAGAAACGTCCTGGCAGAAGTTTGGGAAACGCTGCGGGTGCGTAATTACCGCCTCGCCGAAACAGAGAAGTATGCTCACGTAACTTATTTTTTCAACGGCGGCGTGGAAAAGGAACACGCGTGCGAGCGCCGGCTGCTCGTGCCTTCGCCGAAGATTGCCACCTACGACCTGCAACCCGAAATGTCGGCTTTCAAGCTTACGGCCAAGGTACTCGACGCGATTGCCGCCCGAGATACGGACGTCTTCATCGTTAATTTTGCCAACCCTGACATGGTGGGCCATACCGGCAAACTCGATAAGACTATCGAAGCCTGTCAGTATGTCGACACTTGCCTGGGTTGGATCACGAAGAGTGTTGGAAACGCAGGTGGGATAACTCTAATCACCGCTGATCATGGCAACGCCGAGCAAATGCTCGATCCTGCAACCGGCGGGGCTCACACCGCGCACACGACTAATCCGGTGCCTTTGCATTTGATCGATGAGGCTTCTCGCGGATTGAAACTCCGCGAAGGCGGCGCGCTCGAAGACATTGGTCCAACAATGCTCGGCTTGCTGGGGAACGAACAGCCGCCGGAAATGACCGGGCGTGATCTGCGCGAAGCTTAAGGGAAGGGATGATTGCCCGAAACTAATTACTCGTAACGACATCGGCTTGTTTTCAGTTTGTCCTATCGCGATGCGGGAGGAAACTCTTATTGCGTGGAAATTTCCCTATCACGTGGGTATAATCGACAAGCAAGGCGGTGTCAAATAGTTATGATCGAGAGCTTTTTTACATTTCTACAGACCTACCGCGGCGGCATCGTATTCTTACTCGTTTGTCTCGGAAGCATAGCCTTCCTCGTTCAGTGGTTTGCGTGGATTTTTGCCAGGGGTCGCTTTAGGAGGCATGATCCCCTCACGGGCACTGGTACGGGCACCGGTTCGGGTACCAGTAGAGCTGAACTCCGCTACATATTTTCCGAGGCGACAGTCAAAATCATCAATGACTTTCGTCACCTACTTGCCTTGGTAATAGTTCTGATCTTTGGGATCGCGTTATTGTATTCCCTGATTAGAGCAGCAACGCTAACCACCGACGGAACTACAACGGTTAATAATATGAAGGAAGCGCTCCAGGCCGTGGTCGCAACCTTGGGTGGCTTGGTGGGATCCATCATTGGCTATTACTTTGGGGAATCGTCGGTTGCGAAGGTTTCCGAACCGAGGCCGCCGACGCCTCCTCCCGACGCTGCGCCAATTATGCCGCCCA
>JANLZV010000247.1:0-8490 GCA_031366425.1 Pyrinomonadaceae bacterium
CAAAATGAGCCGCCACCCGAAACCAGAGGCGATCTGCTCGATCAGCTTCGACCGATCAACTGGGAGTTTGCGGCAGTTGCCGCCCCTGAGGCCAAGCGCAACATTTTTGTCTATTACGAACCTCCGCCTCCGGTCCAAAAGGAATCTGTAATTCCCACGCCAACGCCGACACCGATCCCGCCCGTCTTGTTGGCGAACGTGTCTCCGGCGAATGTTTATGCGCGCACCGGGGAGTTCACCATCGAGGTAGCAGGTGACAAATTTACGCCGCAAATGCGCATCGTTATCGATAGCAACGAACTTCCGACTCGATTCATGAGTCCGCAACAGGTTTCCGCGACTGTGCCGGCAGCGTTAATCGCCAGCGCAGGCTCACGGCAGGTGATGCTGCGATCATCGGACGGCAAGCTCTACTCGAACACGGCCACGCTTAACATCACTGCGCCGCCGGTTCCTAATTTCAACTACATTGGAATCTTCGGTACGCCCCGCTACATTGACACGGCAATTCTCCAGGACAAGTCGAGCAAGGAAATTTTAAACATTCAGCGGGGTGATCTTCTGGCGGGAAGATTTCGGGTGACCAGCATCTCGGAGAAGGAGCTGGTGCTGATTGATAACACGCTAAAGATCAAACACACGATCGCCTTCTCGTCGCAGGACGATCGTGGAAACCCGTTGCAGCGTCCTACGCCGAGAGTGGAGAGTGAAGATGATGAGCCCTAACGGCAGTGGACCACACCACAAGATATGGTCAAGCTCTGCTTCCGCGAGAGTTGTAAGTTTTCCTCGTCGAGGGTCGCCTCACCGCGCAGATGAACGAGGATATACTCTCGTGGCACTCCTCGCGGTCATGACTGTGATGGCGATAGTGGCCCTTGCTGCAGCGCCGAGCATTCGTCAACAGGCCCAACGCGAACGAGAACAGGAAGCGATCTTTCGCGGTGAACAGATCGCTGAAGCGATACGAGTTTATTATTCCAATCAGGAAAGCAGGCTCGGTCGGAGAGGTATTGCCGGCTTGCCTACGTCTATGGACCAGTTGCTTGAGGGTGTGCCGGGAGTTGGTACTAAGAAGCTGCAAGTGTTGCGCGCTTCGGCCGCGCGCGATCCACTTTCCGACACGGGCGAATGGAAGCTCGTCGCTCCGGCATCGCGGGAAATTATGGACTTCACTCGCGAAGTCATGCTCTACTCGGAGAACATTCGACCTACTACGCGCGACCCGCAACTTCAAGCTCAAGAACAGTTTATGGCTCCGATCGTTTTGCCTTCAAACGGTGGCGGTTCGCCCGGTTCTTCATCTGCGACAGCTGCCGACTACTCGGGCCCGTTCATCGGAACCGCCAGTCACAGCGGAAATAATTCAGTGATCTACTACTACGGGATCGCTCGTCATGATGGCTGGGTGTTTACTCCCTTCTTCAGATAACTCACCGCCGAAAGATTACTCTTGGACCATCGCCCAGATACCGCTGATGGACCATCTGGGCCATTACACTAAAACTCAGTTCGAGCACCAAACGACGAAGTAGTGGTCCATGCGAATGGCTTGATCAATGCCGCCGTTAAAAGTTTCTTGCTCGGATCGAGTAGCTCGAGCTCTTCACGCCCGCGAAATAAATTTACACCACACTGTAATAAGTTGTTGACATTAAGAGCGTTTGAGTTTATATAGCAAGATGTTGTGCGCCGTTTACTCTAGCCCACAAGAGAGAAGTAGACACAGTATCTTGTGGTTAGTAACCGGGAACAAAAATTTTTGAAGGAAGGAGCACATAGAGCATATGGCAACTAAAAAAGGTGGCAAGAAGGCAGCGAAAAAGGGCGGCGCCAAAAAGGCAGCAAAGAAGGGCGGCGCGAAGAAAGCAGCCAAGAAGAGATAACTCGCAGCAGTACGTTACAACAGCAACCTTCGATTGGCGCACACAAACTTCTGAGGCCAGCATGGCCTTTTAAAGAGAACGACGAGCACTTCAAGCGAACCTCGTCGTTCTTTTTGTGTCTATGAGACAATCCGCAGCAGCGCTCACTCAAAATTGATTTGATCCATACCTTGAAATGATTCGCGTCGCATTAGTGGAACCTGAAATTCCACCCAACACCGGCAACGTAGCGCGGCTTTGTGCCGCTACCAACACTCCCTTACATATCGTCGGCGTCACGGGATTCCGTCTGGATGATAAGGCGGTGCGACGAGCAGGGCTCGACTACTGGCCCGAGGTCACACTTCACCGACATCAAACTCTTGAAAACCTCTACCTTGAGAATCCTTCCTCCCGATTCCTCTACCTTTCTACTAAAGGCGATCAAAGCTATGCTAACTGGGAGTTTACCGAAGCGGATTGCCTTGTTTTTGGCCGCGAAACGCGGGGTTTGCCCGAATCGGTGCTCAAGCAGAACTGGGAGCGATGCCTGACAATTCCTATTCTGAATTCGCGGGTGCGCAGTCTCAATTTGGCCACTGCGGTCGCAATCGTTCTGTATGAAGCGTTGCGTCAGACTGGCGCTTTTCCAACGCGTAATCAATAAAGAACAATCCCCAGGCTTTGGCATAACGCTTTCGGGGGCGCTGGCTTCGAAGGGCAGTGTCTTGGGAGTTATGCCGCTATTGGTGTTAACATGGGCGGTTTCGCGTCAAGAGATATTTTTAGCCGATCGGATCTGTAGGAATAATGAGTCAAGAACGAAAAGACATTCGCAACATCGCAATCATCGCTCACGTTGACCATGGCAAGACAACTTTGGTCGACGCCATGTTGAAACAGTCAGGTACCTTTCGTGAAAACGAGGCCGTCCGCGATCGGGTAATGGATTCAATGGACCTGGAACGTGAGCGCGGAATCACGATCATGGCCAAGAACACATCCGTTCACTACAAGGACGTCAAGATTAATATTCTGGACACTCCGGGCCACGCCGATTTTGGCGGTGAGGTTGAGCGGGTTTTGAAAATGGTTGACGGCGTAATGTTGCTGGTAGATGCCGCTGAGGGCTGTCTCCCCCAGACCCGATTTGTGTTGCGCAAAGCGCTCGAGGCCAGACTCCCGGCGATCGCCGTAGTGAACAAGATTGATCGACAGGACTCACGACCTGAAGAAGTGGTTAACGAGATCTACGAGCTCTTTCTGGATCTCGACGCCACCAACGAGCAGATCGAGTTTCCCATTCTTTATTCCATCTCGCGTGAAGGATTGGCGAAAAAGTTGATGACGGACGAATCCGTCAACCTTCAACCATTATTCGATCAGATCGTGGAAACGATCCCAGCGCCGAAGCAAATTCGTAGCGACTCCTTACAACTCCTCGTAGCGAACCTTGATTACAGCGAGTACGTCGGCCGGTTGGCCATTGGCCGAATTTTTTCCGGCGAGATTGCGTTGGGCGACCAGGTCTCGGTAGCAAAGCCTGACGGCACCTTTCAAAAGGTGCGCGTGTCCCAGCTTTACGCTTTTGAGGGTCTGAAACGTGAGGCCATCCAGCGCGCTGGATTTGGCGAAATCGTCGCATTGGCGGGCGTGGACAATGTGGAAATTGGCGACACTATCACTTCGGTAGATAACCCACAGCCTTTGCCCGTAATTGCCGTGGATGAGCCGACAATTTCAATGATTTTTGGAGTTAATAACTCACCTTTCGCAGGAAAAGACGGCAAATTTGTCACCTCGCGTCAGGTCAGGGAGCGCCTGGAAAAGGAGACCCTTGGCAACGTGGCGATCCGGGTCGAGATTGATCCCGAAACGCCCGATCAGTTTAAAGTCTCCGGGCGCGGCGAGTTGCAGTTGTCGATTCTGATCGAAATGATGAGGCGCGAAGGTTACGAGATGCAGGTTTCAAAACCTGAGGCGATTACCCGGCAGAGCGAAGGCCGCACCCTTGAACCAATCGAACTCGTGGTGATCGATTGTCCCGAAGAGTTTATCGGCGTGGTAACCGAGGCTGTGGGACGACGCAAAGGCCAGATGACGAAAATGATCAATCACGGTTCTGGTCGCGTTCGGCTGGAGTTTGAAACTCCTTCGCGTGGGCTGATTGGTTTTCGTAATGAGTTCCTGACTGAAACTAAAGGCACCGGCCTTCTCAACACGATGTTCCTGCGTTGGGGCGATTGGCTCGGCCCGCTGCGAGGGCGTTCCACCGGCTCACTGGTTGCAGACCGCACCGGTGAAACCACCACTTACGCCCTTTTCAATTTGCAGGAGCGAGGGACCTTGTTCGCGCGCCCCGGGATCAAAGTTTACGAAGGCATGATCATCGGTGAAAACGCCCGCGCCGTAGATCTGGACGTCAATGCCATCAAGGAAAAGAAGTTGACCAACATGCGCGCTGCGTCAGCTGACGATGCCATGCGCCTGGTACCGCCCAAAGAACTATCGCTGGAGCAGGCGATTGAGTTTATTGGCGACGATGAACTCGTTGAAGTCACGCCGCAGAGCATTCGCTTGCGAAAGCGCGTGCTGCGCCCGAATGAACGGCCCAAGAAAAAAGAGGGTTGAGACCCGTCGCATGAGTGTGTTCCAGGATGCTCTAGGCGGAACTCGTCTATACCCGCTCACGGATCGATCTATTTCGAAGCTCTCACACGCCGCGCAGGTTGAGCAGTTAAACGAAGGCGGCGCGAGAGTCGTTCAGTTGCGCGAAAAGGATCTTTCGCCGAGTGAATTTTACGCCGAGGCTGTGGCAGCGATGCAGGTTGCGCGCGCCCGCGGGGTAAAGCTAATCATCAACGACCGCGTTGATATTGCGCTCGCGGTCAGGGCCGATGGCGTTCATCTTGGCCAGACGGATCTGCCTCCGGCAGTAGCGCGCCGGCTGTTGGGCCGCGAAGCCATAATTGGATTTTCCACGCACACACTTGAGCAAGCTATAATCGCCGCCGAATTTCCAGTCGATTACATTGCTCTTGGCCCCATCTTCAAAACCTCCACAAAAAAGGCTTCAGAGTTACCAGTCGGTTTGGTCGAATTGCACCGGGTTCGAGAAGCTATTGGAGCGGTCCCACTCGTCGCGATCGGCGGAATCAACTCGGAAAACTGCCAGACCATAATCGATGCCGGTGCCGACGCCGTGGCCTTAATTAGTGCCCTTTGGACCTCGCCAGACGGCCCTGCCGAACGCACCCGCCAACTGATCCATCACCTATAATTCGCTATTCGCGAGCAAAATTTAAAAATACTTGCGTTTAACGACGTTATGCGAGAGAATCCCTAGGCCAACCGGGGGATTGAGTTTCCCCAAGCTATCCTTCGCTCAACCAAAGTTCCCCTTCGGAGTCACAACTCAATGAGTTTCTTTGATCTAGCGCCGATTATCGAGCGCATGCTGCTGGTCTCAGACAAGATCAGTGATCTCAATTTCTCCGTCGGCCAGCTTCCCCAGGTCGAAGTTAATGGCAACCTGACCCCAGTGCAGCCGATGGGGATGCAAAAGCTCACTCCCTATCAGACTGAGATCATCGCGATGTCGCTGATGCACGGGAATCCTGACGCGGCTGAACGACTAGCTTCCACCGGCACTTCGGATCTGAGTTATTCGCTCCCGTCGCGCGCCAGATTTCGCGTAAATATTTTTCAGCAACGCGGGGTTTACTCGATCGTCATGCGCGTGATTCCGACGGACATTCCAACACTGAATGCGCTTGGCCTTCCCAATCAACTCGAAGAGATAGCTGACTTGCGCAACGGCCTGGTGTTGATGACTGGACCGACGGGCTCGGGTAAGAGTTCGACCCAGGCAGCGATCATCGACATCATCAACGAGAAGAAGCATTACCACGTGGTTACGATCGAGGATCCGATCGAGTATCTCCACTCGCACAAAAACTCGACCATCAATCAACGTGAAGTTGGACACGACACCAAAGACTTTCCTTCGGCGTTGCGCGCGACTTTGCGACAAGCGCCAAAGGTGATTCTCATCGGCGAAATGCGCGACTTCGAAACCACCGAGATCGCGCTGGAAGCTGCGGAGACGGGTCATTTGGTGCTTTCAACCTTGCACACGATTGATGCGTCAAAGACCGTCGACCGCATCATCGGTTTATATCCGAAGAATGAAGAACAAGTTATTCGAACTCGCCTGGCCCAGACATTTCGTTACATCGTTTCCCAACGATTGATTCCGCGCGCCGATCGACGCGGTCGCATCGCCGCGGTCGAAATTTTGCGATCGAGTCCGCGCACGCGTGAGTACATTGAAGCGGGCGAAGCTGATGGAAAGTCACTGCTGGACGCAATGCGAGACGGGAAGCTCGACGGCATGCAGGATTTTGACACAGTCATCAAGGAATTGATTGAAAACGGCACCATCACGCTCGATGACGGCCTTACCTTTGCGACGAACCCCAATAATCTCAGTCTTTCGCTGAAAGGCGTGACGGCTACCGAGGAATTCATGCAACGCGGCGGCAGCAGCATGCCAATGACCGAGATGAAGGAAAGCGGTTCCATGCTGAGCATGATCGAGTAACGCATTCGAATCCATCCAACCTTCTCAAAACACCATGATTATAGTTTGCCAGGAATGCTCTTCGCGTCTCCAAATCGATGAAACGAAAGTTCCATCGCGCCCTTTTTCCGTCCGCTGTCCTAAGTGCAACGGCAGTATTAACTCGAGCCCTCCTTCGCCGGCGGTGATCAAGAGCGCGATAGCTTTGGGCGAGTCACCCGCGACCGGCAATCCGCGGATCGAACATCCGCCATTGCCCGCGCCGCTTTTTGAGTTGGATACCACCAGCAGGGAAACCAGCGCCGTGGTGTCGCCGACCGAAAAACTGGCTGAGCTGTTGGCCAATTTGCTAAACCAGCAAGGCGCAACGTCAGGCGCCGCAGCAGGAGGTCGTTCTCAGTGGGACCTTCGTAAGACTTTGATTTGCATCCCGGAAGACAATCGCGAGCGCGTCGCTCGCAGTCTCACCGAAAATGGTTTCCAGGTATTTGTAGCTCAGGACACGAGTCAATCCGTCGAACGGATGCGCGAAAACCAACTCGACGTAGTGATCCTCGACGCCGCTTTTGATCCGGTGGAACAGGGCGCAATTTTTGTGACGCGAGAGGTCAATATTCTTCGGCCCGCGCAACGTCGCAGGTTGTTCTTTGTCCTGCTGTCGCCCTCCTTGCGCACGATGGATGCGCACGCCGCGTTTCTGAACAACGTTAATGCAATCGTCAACCTCAACGATCTCGAAGAGCTGCCGCGGCTTCTGGAACATCGAGTGAGGGAGTACAACGAACTTTATAAAGACTTCAATCACGTGATGGGCGTGCCTGCGCTTTAGCGAAGGCAGCAGGAGCATTCGAGCAAGAAGGCCACTCATGAGTGGCCTTTTTCATTTTGGATTCTTCTTGGGCACACCAGCGCTGCAAAGAGACTGCGGCCAGACGCTGAACGCGACGTGTCCAATTCGCCGGCCTTTTGTTAGAGTTGCTCCCATTCTTGCCGCGCAATTAGGAGTCGTCCCGATCCATGACGCAAAACAACTCTACCAGTAAGGTCTCCCTGGATCAGTCCACGATCGCAGTTCACGGAGGCGAACTTACGGTTGACCAACCATTCGGCGCCGTCGTTTCTCCCGTTTTTCATTCAGCTACGTTCGCGTTCGAAAGTTTCGACGAGATGCGTCGTTATGCGCGCGGTGAGTTGCCTGATGCCTATTTCTATTCGCGGTATGCAAATCCTACCGTTGCCGAAGCCGAGCGAAAGATTGCTGAACTCGAAGGAGCCGAGGCTTGCGTCGTAACGTCATCCGGGTCAGCGGCCACTTTCTGCGCTCTCGCAGCCCTTTGCGAGGCAGGCGATGAGGTCATAGCCTGCGACTCGATCTATGGCGGGACTGTCAAAACGCTGACTAAGGTTTTGAGTCGTTTCGGCATCCGATCGCGGTTTATTTCGCTTGACGAGATCGCCCGGGTTGATGAATTGGCCGGTGAACGTTCCCGCGTTTTCTGGTTTGAAACTCCGGCGAACCCTTTGAATCGAATTGTCGATCTTGAATTAGCCGCCAAACTTTCCAGCAAGGCCGGACTCTATTCGATCGCGGATAACACCTTCGCGTCGCCTATTATGCAGCAACCCATGAAACACGGCGTTAACGCAGTGATGCACAGCGCCACGAAATATCTGGGCGGACATTCTGATCTGACGGCCGGAGCAATAGTCGGAAGCCGCGACTTCATCGATCGGGTCAGGCAGATGTCGGTAATGGTTGGCACCACGCTCGATCCCGCGGCGGCTTACCTGCTTTCGCGTGGGATGAAAACTTTAGATCTGCGCGTGCGCGCGAGTTCGGCAAATGCCCTGCTGGTGGCGAGAGCGCTGCGCAATCATCCGAAGGTCGCCCGTGTGTATTATCCAGGACTGGAAGATGATCCCGGGCATGAACTGGCGAAAAAGCAGATGAAGGGTTTTGGCGGAGTCGTGGCGCTGGATGTGGCGGGCGGCGAACCTCAAGTGGAACGCCTTTTCAATTCGCTGAAGTTGTTGCGCACCGCG
>JANLZV010000259.1:0-2936 GCA_031366425.1 Pyrinomonadaceae bacterium
GCCTCTTCGGGAAAGCCTGACTCCATGGTAAACGTGTAGCCAGTGAAGACGTCGCCGGCTTCATCCACGCCCCAGTACAGAAACGCCCGATCACTAAGCCGCAACAGTAGCCGCATTAGCGCGACCCGATCGTTCACCTTATCGACGTTGATGTAACCACCCTTGTAGTGTGGGTAAACCCGGAAACCGATCGTGTCTTTAGGCGTTACGCTGATCACAATTTCAAAGCTCTCAGCGTTGGTTAGTCCGGTCTTGAGGGTGCCGACGTAATTAAACGGCTGCTTCAGGCTCCGGGTAAATGAAACCTTGATTGAATCGCCAAACTTCTCCAGCACTTGCGCCAACTGCTCCCGCGTGCGAATGCGCTTGGCTTCGTCATCTTGTTGACCATAAATCGTCGAGCCGCTGATAGTGATGACTAAAAATAATCCGGCAATGAGCATACGTTTCATTTTGGTTTTCCTCAGCAAAGAGTTTTCGAGCACGGCGTAGCGTTTTCAAGGGGAATCTGCTTCCAGGTTAACCTTTGAAGACTGGCTTACTCAATTTCATCAAACGAAAAAGCGGATAACTAACCGCGAGTAGCGCGAGCGCGTAAATGCTGTTGCGCATGTCTGCTGCGACCGCGCCGATTAAGAAAAGTATTGACCCAACGAGGGCGACTCCCGTGGTCCAGGGATAGCCCCAGGCGCGATACGGTCGCGCTTTTTCCGGTTCGCGGCGACGCAATACAAAAACTGAGACGAAAGATAGGGTGTAATTAGCGACAAAGAAAAATGCCAACACCGTGATCACTCTGTCAAACGTGCGTCCGAAGAGAACGAAGAGGACGGCGACGCTGGCGCTTGCCAGCAACGCAACTGCCGGAGTGCCGCCTTCATTGACCTCGGCTGCCCGTTTTGCAAACAAGCCATCGCGACTAATAGCAAACAGTACACGCGTGGACATCAGATGATAAGCATTGATCGCGCTCAGCATCGAAATAATTGTGAGCGACCGAAATATCGCATTGCCATAGCGTCCGAAAATTACTTCCGCAGCGGCGCCGGCTGCAAAATCCTGTCCCGCTATCTGCGAAATCGGCAGCACGTAGATCAGAGCGACATTAACCAGAAGGTAGATCGCCGTGACCGTGATCACTCCGCCAAACATCGCGCGAGGAATGTCACGGCCCGGGTCCGTGATCTCTTCGGAGAAATAGACCACTCCGTTCCAACCATCGTACGTGTAAATCACCGCCTGGAGTGAGAGTACGAGGGCAGTCAGTAAACCGATTCCAGCCGGCAAGACCTGCGCGGTCGCGGTTGACGATCGCTGACCGCCAAAGATAAACGCGGCCGCGATGAGTAAACAGAAAGCCACAGCTTTAAGCAAGCTGGTGTAATTCTGCGTCTTACTTCCCCAAACGATTCCCCGCCATTGCAAGACTGCGAAAGCAATCGCCACAGTCGCCGCGATCAATATCGCGCGGCCACTCAGGGAGGGAAAGAGCGCGCCGGTAAACTCGCCAATCAGCAGTGACACTGCCGCCGCGGATCCGCAAGTGGAAATCCAATCGCTCCAACCAACGATGAAGCCTGCGTATTCGCCGAGCGCGTAACGCGCAAACACATACTGTCCGCCGGAGCGTGGCAACATCGCTCCCAACTCCGCGAGGGAAACGGCGCCGAGGAAAGCATACGCGCCGCCGAGAGCCCAAACTCCGAGAAACAGCCCAGGGTGAGGGAGTTGTTCAGCGATATTGCCGGGAGCCCGAAAAATTCCTGCTCCGATCGTGTTGCCGATGATCACTGCGAGGCCGAAACCAGCACCGAGCACTTGCAGCAAACGACCGCGTCTTCCAGCCGTCGAGATCGTCTTGGGCGATTGGCGCAGCGCGTTCACCTCATAGGTTTTTTCACTGATCTTCCAGTGCCGACTTTAGATCTGCGTGCAGCAAACGATGAAAGAGATGCTCACCTGCTTCTCGCCTAACGGAAAGACGTCCGGTTCGGTACGCGCGCGAACCCAGTCCAGCTTGAACAGATTTACAAATCGCGACGTCCTCATCCTGAATTCGCTGGCCCACCTCGATGCTCGCGAGGTTGCGCTCGCGCGCGGCGGCAGAAACATCCGGAAAGTAAAAATCGAAAATCACTTCAGTCTTGTCTACGCCGCGCGGAATCACCAGATTCGTATCCATCGCGCCTTCGTACCAGTTGATCATAAAGTTTGGATAAACCCAGTAGTAGAGGGCCCGCGTTCCGTAGCGCACTGCACCGGTCTGCGCCTCGGCGCCCTCGCTTACGAGCGGGCTTGACTGCAGGCAGAAACGTTCGCCGTTTTCGATCATATAGTTGCGATAATCAAGAACGCTGTCGAGACCTTTATGCAAATGGGGAACGTGATAGCCACCATCGAGATAGTTATCGACAAACACTTTCCAGTTGCAGTCGAAGCTGTAGTGACGGCGTTCGAGCCAATGCAGGTTACGCAAATCCAGCGGCGCGATCTGATCGATTAGATCGCGGCCAAGAAAAATTTCCAACGCTGTTTGGGCATCATGAATGTTCGGCGATGCCCCGTCGTCGAGTTTGACGAAAACCCAGTTTTCCCAAACTGCTGTAGCAATCTGCACCAAACCATTTTCGGCCCGTTCAAAATTGCAAACGCCCGAAAAGTCGGGCGTGCCTTTCAGTTCGCCGGCGAGTGAATAAGTCCAACCGTGATAGGGGCAACGAAGTTGAGTCGCGGTTCCGGCCGGCTCAGTCATGACCGCCGCTGCATGGTGGCGGCAAACGTTAAAGAAACCGCGCAGCGCGCCATCGTCGCCGCGGACGACAACGACCGGCTCACCTGCTATTTCATTCGTAACGTAGGCTCCGGGGCGTTCCAACTGATCGACGCGGGCGAACAGTTGCCACGAGCGTGGGAAGACAGTTTGCGACTCAAGTTCG
>JANLZV010000265.1:0-2470 GCA_031366425.1 Pyrinomonadaceae bacterium
ACGCTGATCATTGCGCTTGGCGGTGGCGCCTGGATACAGGCAGAGAACCGCGCTCTGATCGCCGCGCAAGACGGACTCACCATTTGGCTCGACGCGCCGTTTGAGCTTTGCTGGCAACGAATTGAAGAGGGAACTGATTTGCGGCCACTTGCGCGTTCGCGCGAGGCGGCCGAGAGGCTCTTTACGAATCGGCAGGAGAGTTACCAGCTCGCTTGCATTCGGGTTCCGATTTCAGCGAGCAAGACAGTTTCGGAAACTACCGCAGAGGTGGCGGCCGCTGCCCGCCTTGCCGGAGTTTAATTCAATTCAGTTGTCGCTTAACGATCACGCTCGCGAGACGGTCGGCGATCGTTGGGTCAATTGTCTTTAGCTTTTCCTGTTGCTCGAAGGCTTTGGCAGTGTTTCCCAACATCAAATAGCTGATCGCCAAATTGAAGTAGTACGAAGCATCGCTCGGCGCAAGGCTAATGGCCTTCTCGTGGAAAGCGATCGCTTCTTTGCCCCGACCCGCCTTGGAGAGGGTGACGGCCAGGCCGTCGTAGGCAAGTGAGTAGCCTGGGCTATTCTTGATCAAGCCGCGAAAGACAAATTCCGAATAACGAAAGTTGCGCATGCGATCGTAGCTGACCCCCTGGTTGTACTTTGCTTTGAGTAGGGTCGGATCCAGAATGAAGGCCTTGTTGAAGACTTCGATAGCGCGCGGATATTGTTTCAACTCTCCAAGAGCCTCACCCAAATTGTTGTAAGCCTCAGCGTAGTTTGGGTTGAGCGCGATCGCCCGTTCGTAGCCCACCATGGCATTTTCAAACTTTCGCTGGACCATGTAAGCGTTGCCGATCTTCAGATGACCGATGGCGGCCGTCAGCGGTTGATTTGCGGAAAGCGAAATTGCCCGATTGTATAAACGAATTGCTTCGTCAAAACGGTTTTGATCGACGGCTGCCTGACCAGCGGACAAGAGCTGTTGCGGATCACTTGGTTGTGGCACGATCCGCGTGTTTGGAGTGTTACTCGATGGTCGGTTAGGAGGGGATGTGGGTTTAGCTTGAGATTGACCCGCGGGTTTGGCGGGAGCTTTCACCCCGGCCCCGGAGGATTGCTGCGCTCGGGTCTGCACGGCACACGAGACTAAGAGCAGGCATGCTGCCACCAGCACGCGATGCCGCCCCACACTACTGTTTGATCTTGCCTGACTGGCTCGGTCCATGATAAAAATTTCCCTCCTTTCGTAATAAACGGGTAATTCACAAGAAAAACTGGAAACACGTGCGGATTCCGATTTTTCTTATCACCACATACCTTTTCAGTGTTGATGAGAAATCATCAAGGAGGACTTCGCCCATGCGTAAGCTGCTTTTGCTGCTCGCCATTTTGCTCGTCGCCGCGCCGGCGAGTTTTGCCCAGGACTATTCAAACTGGGAATTCTTTATTGGTTACGCTCACGAGCGCGCGAATAACGGCGCCGATCGTCTGGATGCTCAAGGACGAAGAATCACCGCGACCGGGGGAACTGCGGCCGTCGATTTCCCTTCGAAGCGCGTGCAATACAATGGCGGTACTGGCGAAGTGGTGGCAAACGTCCATCGCAACGTCGGGCTCGTCGCGAACTTCAGCGCCACATTTCATAACGCTAAATTCCATGATGGCGTCAGCGGCCAGGTATTTAACGCGAAGTTGGCCAGATACACCATGCTGTTTGGTCCGCGCGTGAATTTCCGTAACGACTCGCGGCTGATCCCTTTTGCCCATGCACTGTTTGGAGTTGCCCGATACCGGGCTGATTTCAAAGACACCGGTTTCACCTGTCCTGATACCAACGAAACGGCATTCGCGATGGCTTTGGGCGCAGGTCTGGACATTCGGGCCAGCGACCACATCGACATCCGCGCCGGACAAGTGGACTACCTCCCGGTCTTTTTCGACCACGGACGAGAAGACGGATTACGTTTTTCGGCCGGGGTGAAGATCAAGCCCTAGCGCTGAACTAAAAGCGCTGAACTAATAGCGCGCAACTAGTTAAGCTTTAGCTGCTGCCGTTGGTTGAAGAAATCTGCCCACGCAGAGCCATTCTTCTTGAGCAGGGCGGGAACGTTTCTGACTGTAAAGTCGGAAATCTTCACGCCCTGCTCAATCTGTTTCCAGGTGAGCGGCATCGAGACGGTAGCTCCCGGCTTGGCCCGCGCAGTGAATACCGACGCCAGACTCTTGCCTCGCGCATTCTGCATCCAATCCACATAAACCTGATCGTGCTTTCGACGCGCAATCGTTCGTTCGACCGTGGCTATTCGCGGCACCCGCTGCGCAATCTCGCCCGCCAGGAGCTTTGAAAACTCACCTACGCTTTCATAGCCATTCGTCGGTTTCAGCGGCAGGTAGATGTGAATCCCGGAAGAGCCAGACGTCTTGGGAAAGGCCTTTAGTCCCAACTCATCGCAAACCTTTTTGGTGACCAGGGCGACTTCGAGTACGT
>JANLZV010000326.1:0-4278 GCA_031366425.1 Pyrinomonadaceae bacterium
TTGGTTGAAAGTGATCCGAGCCCAGGCAGTGTGCCGCTGACTGACAATTACGTCGGCGTCTTGAAGCTGATCATTCCCGTTGCCGGCGTTAAATCCGGTCAGTTGCTTGATACGTTTACTGACTCGCGATCCGAGGGACGGATTCATGACGCCATCGACATTCCCGCGCCAGTGGGCACACCAGTGCTCGCCGCAACTGATGGCGAGGTAGTCAAGCTCTTCCAGAGCGAGCGCGGGGGGACCACCATCTATCAATTTAGCGCGGATAAAAAGTTGATCTTTTATTACGCCCACCTGCAGCGGTACGCTGACGGGTTAGCAGTGGGCCATGTGGCTCGGCAGGGCGAGATCATCGCATTTGTTGGTGACACTGGTAACGCCGGCGCGGGCAATTATCATCTCCACTTTTCCATCGCGGTCATTGCCGATCCGAAGCGTTACTGGGAAGGCAAAAACATCAACCCTTATCCGATGTTACGGAGATGATCCGGGGGCAGTCGGCAGTCGGCAGTCGGCACAAATGAAACGAGATTCAGGGCGAAGCGTTCTTAACTGCTCCTGCCGCCTGCTCCTGCCTACTGCCGTCTGACAACACCGTCCTACTATCGTGCAACGCAGTTCATGAATGAGGATTTCGGTGCAGCGTTACTGGGCCATTCCTCTGCCCCTGATGTGGGAACGCCCGTTGCTAGTAATTCGCGGACGAGCAAGTATCGCTCTGCTTTTCAATCTTGCTCGAACGAGGCGAAACTAATGACTAATTCAATGCTTAAAACTTTCAGCCGGAGCGCACTCTTGCTGATGGCAATCTTTTCGATCACTTTAGCGGCCGGCTGCGCAGCCGAACCCGTAAACAATTCCAACACTCCCGGCACGACAACTCCTGCGGCGGAAACTGCGTCACCGGCAACGGCAACCACTCCAGCTCCGGCAACAGCCGCCAGTCCGGTGGTCAATCCGTCTCCGAAAGCATCTCCCGCGGCAGCCACGAAATCGCCTGCGACGAAATAGGAAACCGACCGGCACATACTTTCGAGATCAAATCATTAACCGAGGTAATCAAGCATGAAGACACTTAGACTTACAACGCTGGGGCTGATTGCAGCCTGTTCGCTCGTCGCCGGGGCCTGTGCCAATGTGCCGGTCGGCAATTCCAATTCAAATAGTATTCCCGCGAGTCCTTCTCCAGTAGCATCGCCTGTGGCCACTACCGCCAGCCAGGCGGCTGCTATTCCGGTAACCCTCCCGGTCCTTGACGCGTTGTTTGCGGACGAGGCTTTCAAGTCAAACCTGAAATCGAAAGTTGCGATCACCGACGATCAGATTGCGCAACTTAAAAAGGTCGCGGCGGAGGAAGTCGCCAAACTGCGCGAGTCAGGCACCGAAGACATGGAGGGCACGGCGGAACAGTCGCGCCAGCGCGCGGCGACTGCGATTAGCGACATCGTCGGCGAACAAAAAGCGGAGGCGCTCCTGAATCTGGCCCGCGAATACTGGGTCAAGGGCGGTGAGAATGTTGACGGCTCAAAAGAGAAGACCGCTGACGCCGGTACTACCGGGCCGAATGCAATCCCGAAAGACACCCGCGTCGTAGTAAACATTCCGGCTTACCGCATGGATGTTTTCCAGAGTGGTTCCCTGGTCAAGTCGTACAAGATCGGCATTGGCTACCCAGCATTTCCCCTCCCGACCGGCCTCAGAAAAGCCGAGAATATTATTTTCAATCCCACCTGGACGCCGCCTGACGAACCGTGGGTGGCGAAGATGAAAAACGTCAGCGTCGGTGAGAAAGTGGCGGCCGGCAGCAAGCTGAACCCACTTGGGCCGATCAAGATACCCATCGGATCGCCTTCGTTGATTCACGGCGGGAAGTCGCCGGCCAAGATCGGAACGTTTGCTTCGCATGGTTGCGTCGGCTTGACGTCGCCTCAGGTACAGGACTTTTCCAGGCTGCTGGCCCAGGTCGCGGGCAGTGAAATTTCTGACGCTGCAATCAAGTCGTATTTCGCGGACAAAACGAAAACAAAAGTAGTTAAGCTGGCCCAGACGATTCCGGTCGAGCTGCGGTATGAAACGATTGTCGTGGAGGACGGCAAGCTGCATATCTACCGCGACGTCTACGATCAAAACACCAACACTGAAGAGAATTTGCGCGCCGTTTTGCAAGCGCACGGCACGAGTCTGGAAGATCTGACTGAAGGCGAACGGGCTCAGATTCTGGACACGCTCAACGCTCTGTCGAGCCATCCCAAGTCAACTATCGGAACCAAAGCGATCGCCCAGGCTTCGCCAACCGCTTCACCGACTACTACTCCAGACAAGAATGCAAAGAAGCCGGCGGTGGCAGAAGCTAAGAAACCGGCCGCCAAGCCTATCGGGAAAAATCAGAAGGAAGTTGTGATTGAAGTAGCTTCACTAAAAGATAAGGGCTACCCGGCGGCGGTTAATCTGGATACTGGCTCTGGAAAACCGTCACCCAAAGTAGCTTTGATGAAGACCACAGCCGAAGCCAGACCATAAGGGAAGCTCACGCGGACCATGGGGGAGGCTCACGAGGCCCACTTTGATCAGCCAACAGGAGCCCTCGCAAGCGCGGGGGCTTTTGCTTGTCCGATTAGCTAACGCTGGCGGCTTCGCATGAGTCGAGTTCCGGCGCTTCTTCGATTGGGGCGCCGGCTTCGCCGAAGTAAGGCTCGCCTGCCTCAATCGCAGTGAAATATTCTTCGATGCGATCGAGAATTTCGTCTACTGAGTGTGAGTGATAAAGCGAGGTGCGAAAAAGCGCGCCGCCGACTAACCCGCGAGTGAATTGTCCGGCGAGTTGTTTCATGCGATTGATCGCCGGAGTGATCGGCATGTCGTCGCGCAACATGTCGAAATACTCATGCAGCAACGCGCGCTTGTCGGCAAGCGTTGGTTGAAACACTTCACGGCCGTGCATCGTGTCTTCAATCTGGCGAAAGATCCAGGGGTTTGCCATGCCGCCGCGGCCGATCAAAACGCCATCGCAGCCGGTTTCACGAAATCGCGCAAACGCTTGTTCGACCGTGGTGACATCGCCACTTCCCGACACCGGCACGCTGACATTTTCCTTTATTTCCTTTACTAAATCCCAATTCGCGAGCCCGCGATAACCCTGTTCTTTAGTGCGGCCATGCAAAGCAATGTGCTCAACGCCGCAAGCTTCGGCGAGTTTTGCAGTCTCCACTGCATTGATCGTGTGATCGTAGAATCCCGCGCGGATCTTAATGGTCAAAGGAATCTTGATCGCCTTCTTGATTTCTTTGAGGATGGTTTCGAGCCGATCGTGGTCTTTCAGTAAACCTGACCCGCCGCCATGCTTCACTACTTTCGGAGCCGGACAACCGCAATTGATATCAAGAATGTCAGCGCCGACTTCCTCGGCCATTTCCGCGGCCATCCGCATGCGCTCCGGTTGTCCGCCAAAAATTTGCGCGGCAAACGGACGCTCGTCCTGGTAAAAACGCATCTGGCGCTTTGATTTCGGATTGTTCCGCGTCAACCCCTCGACAGAAATAAACTCAGAGACCGTCAGGCCAACTCCGCCACAGCGTTTCAGCAAACGTCGAAATGAAACGTCAGTGACCCCCGCCATTGGTGAAAGTATCAACGGCGGACTGATCTCGATGTCGCGAATCTTGAAAGGTTTGATTTCCGTGGTCATGTTCAATCGGGCGGTCAGGGCCGAATCGTAACCGCAGTGCCAACCGTCACTGCGTCAAACAACTCCTTCATGTCCTCATTCTCCAACGCGACGCAGCCCCATGTCCAATCGCTGCTCGCGCCGTTGCCATGAATATAAATATCGCCGCCCAGCGCGGTGTTCTGCGGCGGCTTAGCCTTTCGCTTGATGGCCTTCACAATCGCATCGTGCACACCTCGCGAAATCATGCCCGCGCGGAGTCCCCGCTCGGCGTCTTCAATATTCGGATAACTAAGCCCCAGCGACAGATAGAACGCACTCTTGTCGTTTCGAGTAAACACGTAGAAGTCGCCCTCGGGCGTGGCCCGATCGCCCTGGCGCTGCTTATCGGGAATCGGGTTGAGACCGAGACCGATCTTGTAGGTGCGGAGAAGTTTGCCGTCAGCATACAGTTCCAGCCGGCGCTGGCTCTTCATGACGACGAGGCGCGGGGCCTTTAACGGAAGCTTGAGAGGCGTGCGCTGTTCAACTGGTTGCGCAGGCGCGTGATTCGCGAGCGATGGACTCGACGTTTCGTGGGCCAGGCTGGTCCGCTGCGGGCAACCGAGCCCGCC
>JANLZV010000330.1:0-8739 GCA_031366425.1 Pyrinomonadaceae bacterium
CGCATCAAGGTGGAACGCGCCCGTGCCGCCAGCGAGGGACGCACGACCACGTTTGAAGTTACGGTCCCGTCTTCAATGGATGAGATCGAGCGACAAGCAATCGAGGCGACTCTGGACTACACCAAGGGCGACAAAACTCACGCCGCTCGCGCGCTCGGTATTGGACGGAAGACTATCTATCGCAAACTCGAACAATACAACGGCGGGCCCAGCGAAGACTAATTTCCCGTGGCCCATCATCTTGCGCCGTTTCCTCGGCTTTTGTTATAGTCCCTACCTGAAAACACTTCATTGCTAATTAACCCCGCAAGGCCCGTGGCTTTGCTTTCGGAAAGGATTTTCTAATGGGAAATGATGATTACCGACGCGACTCTGGCGACAATATCTCAACCCGACTGACTTACCTCTTAATCGGCGGTGGCATTGGGGCCGTGATTGCGCTCCTGTTCGCGCCCAAATCGGGTCACGAACTGCGTGGCGACCTGGCCGATGCCACTCGCAAAGGCATCGATCGTTCGCGTGAAGCCGCCCAGCAACTGGGGGATCGCGCGGGAACGTATTACGAAGCCGGCCGTGAGCGCGCCTCCGAATATTACACACAGGCGAGCGACCGTGCGTCTGAACTATATTCGCAAGCCGCCGAGAAGGTGGGCGAGGTGGCCCAGACTGCTCGCGACACCGCAACTCGTCAAACCAGCACGGTCGCGGCTGCGCTCGATGCCGGAAAGAAGGCCTATCAGGAAGAGAAGCGCAAGACCGAACTTTCTGGCAGAATGGATGCCGCTCCGAAGTACACTGAGAAAGCAAACTAGGCGGCAGTCAGCGGTCGAAGTTATTTATGAACACCAGTGATCCGATGTTTTGGGTGATGGTTGTGGTCGCCCTTTCCTTCATCATCATTGCCGCGGCGATGGTTGCTATTGCTGTGTTTGTTAGTCGCGCTGTGAAATCCGTGAACCGTTTGGAACAGAAGCTCGAGCCCTTGATTGAAAGAGTGACGGTCATGGGCGAGCAGGGCCGGCAGATTGCGGTCCAGGGAAAATTGATAGCCGAACAGTTCACGGCAGTTTCGGGTCATCTTTCCTCGGCGACCGCAAACCTTTCGGAATCGCTGGCGATCATTAAAGATGAAGTTGGCGAGCTCAAAGAGTTGGTGAGCGAGACCGCCCACGAGGCGCGCGACAAGGTTGAACTCGTCAGCCGCACTATCGATCGAACCCACGAGCAGGTAACCACCACCACTGATTTCATTCAGACCAAGGTAGTGGAGCCGGCCCGCGAGCTCGCGGCAATTATGGCGGGCTTTCGTCGGGGCCTGGAAGTTCTCGTATCGCCCATACCGAAGCCCATTAACCAGACCTACGGAGAGGATGAGATGTTCATCGGTTGAACCCTGGGCCATCGACGGCTTGCAGAAGCCCGGACCACATCCTCGCTGGATTGGGTCCGGGCTTCTTATTGGCCGGATCAACAATGTGCGCTACGAATTGGACCCGCGCGTTTCTGCGGCTATTTTGGCGGCCAAACAAATCTACTGTTAGTATTGCTGACTCAAATCGTGAACCCATATGTCTACTGAAACCCCATTCGATTTAAAGAAGACAATCAACCTGCCGAAGACCGCGTTTTCGCAAAAGGCGAACCTCGCGCAAAGCGAACCCGTCCGCCTGAAAAAGTGGGCCGAGATGGGTCTTTACGATCTGATTCGCGAAGCGCGCGCAGGCGCGCAGAAGTTTATCCTTCACGATGGTCCGCCTTACGCGAACGCCGACATTCATCTCGGCACCGCGATGAACAAGATTCTGAAGGATTTCATCGTGAAGTCGCGCAACATGATGGGTTACGACGCGCCGTATGTTCCGGGTTACGACTGCCACGGACTGCCGATCGAGTTGTACGTCGATCGCAAACTGGGCGCGAAAAAAGCGAACATGCCTCCCGTAGCGATCCGGCGCGCTTGTCGCGAACATGCGGCCCAGGCTTTGAAACGACAAACGCGCGATTTCCAACGGTTGGGGATTCTCGGCGAATGGGACAATCCCTATCTGACGATGTCAAACCATTACGAAGCGGAAACCGCACGTTTGTTTGGTCGCTTCGTCGAGCGTGGTTATGTCTACAAAGGCGCGCGCCCGGTCTACTGGTGCATACACGATCAAACAGCCCTCGCTGAGGCGGAAGTTGAATACGATCAGCACACCAGCCCTTCGGTCTATGTGAAATTCCCACTCAAGAGCGATCCGGCTTTGATCGATCCGGCACTCGCAAGTCGCCAGGTGTTTGTGGTGATTTGGACCACGACGCCCTGGACCCTGCCGGCCAATCTGGGTATCACCGTGCATCCCGACTATGAATACGCCGCCTTCGAACATGGAGACGAAGTGTTTATCGTTGCGTCTGAATTGTTGGGTGCGGTGGCTGAGAAATGTGGACTGGGCCAACGCGATGAAGCGGGCAACTTAACAACCGCGAAAGTGCTGGCCCGTTTTCCTGGCGCGAAGTTGGACCGGTTGGTCTGCCGTCACGCGTGGCTCGATCGCGAATCGCTGTTGATGGTTGGCGAACACGTCACGCTCGGCGGCGAGGCAGACGCGGAAACCGAATTGGACGTCAGCGAAGCGCGCGATAAAAAAGCAACTGGTAAGGCCGGTACCGGTTGTGTGCACACCGCGCCTGGTCACGGTCATGACGACTTTGTAATCGGCAAGCGTTACGGGCTGGAGATTTATTGTCCGGTGGATAACGCCGGCCGTTTCATCCCCGAGGTCGAGCATTTCGCGGGACAGGGCGTGTTTGAAGCTAACCCACGGATCGTGGAGTTTATGCGCGAGCGCGGCACGTTGTTGTTTACGGAAAATTACGATCATCGTTATCCGCACTGCTGGCGTTGCAAGAATCCGGTGATCTTCCGGGCCACGCCCCAATGGTTTATTTCAATGGACCGCGTCGCCGCGGACATGGTAGAGACCGATGAGGACGGACGCGACCGGAGCAACTTCACCGAAAACTTCAGTGACGAAGAGCGTGGCTTGCGAGCCGCGGCCTTGCGTGAAATTGAAAACGTAAACTGGATTCCGCCGTGGGGACGCGATCGCATGCGCAACATGTTTCGCGGCCGTCCGGATTGGTGTGTTTCGCGCCAACGCGTCTGGGGCGTGTCGATTCCAGTGTTCTATTGCGCGAAGTGCACGGAGCCAGTGGCTGAACCGGAGATCATCAATCGGGTGGCCGACGTTTTTGAAAAAGAATCGGCCGACGCCTGGTACACCCGCGAGGCGCGCGAGCTATTGCCCGATGGGTACACTTGCAAGAAGTGCGGGGCGGCTGAATGGACCAAGGAGACTGATATTCTCGATGTTTGGTTTGACAGCGGAGCATCGTCAATTGCAGTGCTCGAGGATCGAGAGAATCTCAGCTGGCCCGCCGATGTTTACATCGAAGGCGGCGATCAATATCGCGGCTGGTTTAATTCTTCCCTCATGGTGGGGCTCGCAATCCACGATCGGGCGCCTTATAAGACCGTCCTAACGCATGGCTGGACACTGGATGCGCAAGGCAAGGCGATGCATAAATCGGCCGGGAATGCTGTCGCACCGGAAGAAGTGATTAAAGACTCGGGCGCTGAAATCCTGCGCCTATGGTCCGCTTCGTCAAACTATTTCGAAGACATGCGTTGCTCGCCGGAAATTCTCCAGCGGGTTACCGACGGCTACCGCAAACTTCGCAACACCGCGCGGTTTGCGCTCGGTAATCTGCACGGCTTTGATCCGGCGCGCGACGTAGTTAACGAAAGCGAGTTGTTGGAAATCGATCGTTGGGCGCTGCGCAAACTTGACGAAGTCGTTGGCAAAGTACGCGCCGCCTACGACGGCTACGAGTTTCATCTGGTCTATCAACTACTTTCCGAGTTTTGTACGGTGACGCTTTCGGCGCGTTACTTCGACATCATCAAGGATCGTCTCTACACATTTGCGCCACGCAATCCCGCACGACGCTCGGCGCAGACTTCGCTTTACCAAATCGCCGACGCCCTGGCCCGAATGCTAGCGCCGATCCTGGTGTTCACTGCTGATGAAATCTGGGAAAACCTGCCGGCGGATAGCACCCGCGCGGGGCTGGTCCATTTGGCGCTGTTCCCCGAGGCGACGCGACAGGGCGATGACAAGTTGTTGTCTGACTGGCAACGCCTTTTCGAGATTCGTGACGACGTTCTACATTCTTTGGAAGCCGCGAGAATCGCAAAGCAAATTGGCAGTGCGTTGGAAGCGCGCGTTGAAATTGCGGCGACCGGGGAGAGTTACGATTTGTTGCTGCGTTATCAGGAAGAACTGCGTTACCTTTTCATCGTTTCGGAAGTAACCTTGACCACATTGAGCGAAGGCGCGGCGGGAAATGCGGTGAAAGTAGCCCGCGCCGAAGGCACCAAGTGCGAACGCTGCTGGAACTATTCAAGACGTGTGGGTGAATCAGCCCCTTACCCGACGGTTTGCGAGCGGTGCGTGGCAGCGTTGGAAGAGATCGAGAGCGGAAACGAATAGCTCCTGAAACGCGAGGTGAGCGGGACATTTCATCCATGGCGACCAATGAAGAGAGAGAAGCATCGGTGTCACCTCGAGCTCGCTTCGGGTGGCGCGCTGGGTACCTAATCGCCGGGATCGGCATTTACCTGGTGGACCAGTCCACCAAGGCTTGGGCTGTGCGAGCGTTGCGATTCGGCGATGATCGCCCGATCATCAACGGCTTCTTCGATCTGGTTTACGCCGAGAATCCAGGGATTGCTTTCGGACAACTCCAGCGCGGCGGCAACTCCGGACGCTGGTTCTTCGTCGCGCTGGCGTCTGCCGCTGCGATTGCGGTCTTCTATTATTTCCTGCGTACGCCGCGAAACGATGACCGCGTGTTAGGCGCATGCGCCCTTCTGCTTGCGGGCATCGTGGGCAATCTGACTGATCGCATCAGGTTCGGATACGTGATCGATTTCATCGACATCCACGCGCGGTCGTTCCATTGGCCGACCTTCAACATCGCCGACGCGAGCATTACGATCGGCGCGATCCTGCTCGCTTTTGATCTTTTGTTTGACAGAAGGAAAGCCCCGTCAGCAGTCACTGATCAGTAGTCCGCCGGCAGTATTCAATTGCTGGGAACCGGTTTCGGTATAACCAACAAAACCCGCTGACCAACAATAGCTTTTATGTACCCTGAACTTTTTCGCATCGGTAATTTCCCCATTAATACCTATGGCGTATTTTTGGCGCTGGCGTTTCTCAGTGCGATTCTCATCACCGTAAAACTTGCAGAACGCGATGGCCTGCCGCGCGAAAAAATCTACGACCTGAGTTTATGGATGTTGTTGGCTTCGCTGATTGGATCCAAACTCCTGATGCTGGTGGCTGAGCCGGAGTATCGTGCCGACCCTTCACAACTGCTCTCACTAGATTTCCTGAGGTCGGGGGGAGTCTTTTACGGTGGACTGCTTGGGGCGGTGCTGGTGGGATACTTGCTGATGAAGCGCTACCGTCTGCCGTGGTGGAAAACGGCCGATGCGTGTGCGCCCGGGATTGCGGTCGGAAATTTCTTTGGACGCCAGGGTTGTTTCGCGGCAGGTTGTTGCTGGGGCAAGCCGACTACCTTGCCCTGGGGCGTAAAGTTTTCACCGCTGGGCCATGAGATCACGGGTGTGCCAATTGATCTCCATCTTCATCCGACCCAGCTCTACGAATCGTTTGCGATGCTGGCGGTTTTCTTTTTTCTCCTCTGGCTGCACAAGCATCGGCGGTTTAGCGGACAAGTGATTCTCTGCTACGCATTGTTGTATTCAATTATTCGTTTTTTGGTCGAGTTTGTGCGCGACGATCCGCGCGGCGATATTCTGGGGTTGACGACGCTCACGCATCTTTCCACTTCACAGATCATCAGCCTGATCGTGGGAACCGCGGCGTTGACAGTTCTGTTTATTCGACGACGACAACGCGACCAGGTCCAGCCCGAAGGCCCAAAGGCGCCCACGCTCGCAAGCCCCTAATCCTTTTCCGGCAAACGCCAAACTCTCTTGCGGCTTTGCCTCGTAAAGTACTTGACAGCGATGCGCCAGGTTCGTATTATCTCCGCCATGGGTTCAATCCACCTAGTCGCACCAGCCAAAAATGAACCGCCCGCGCTCCACGACCGGGCGATGGATAACCTTAAGTTTATTCGGGAAACGATGGAGCGGGCGACCGCTTTCACAAACGTTTCCGGTTGGGGCCAAGTGGCCATCGGCGTGACTGCCCTGGGCGCTTCCGGATTTGCAGCGCAGCAGAAATCGTTTAATGCCTGGCTGGCAATTTGGTGCGCGGAGGCACTCGTCGCCCTGTTGATCGCGGGGTGGTCCATGGACCGAAAAGCTAGGGCCGCGAAGATGCCCCTGTTGTCAGGACCAGGTCGCAAAGTCGCCTTCAGTCTGTCGCCGCCTATCCTGGCAGGCGCGTTGTTGACAGTCGTGCTTTATCGCGCAGGCCTGGTTAATGCGATTCCTGGTCTGTGGTTATTGCTCTACGGCACCGGGGTGATCACGGGAGGAATGTTCTCAGTCAGCGTCGTGCCGATCATGGGAATTTGTTTCATGGTGCTGGGCGCTGCAGCCTTGTTGTCGCCGCCAGGTTTGGCCGGATTATTTATGGCGGCCGGCTTCGGCGGACTGCATATTATTTTCGGAGTTGTGATCGCAAGGAGATACGGTGGCTAGACAATCGGCGTTAAAAAATACCGCGGTCAAAAAGCGGAGCGTGTTAACTGAAGTGGAGGGGGCCAAGGCTCATCACCCGGCGCCTGGACTCGATCGTTTAATTCATGAGCGAATGCGGCTGGGCATTGTCAGCGCACTGGCCGCGAATGAATCGTTGACCTTTAACGATCTCAAGAGTTTGATGAATACTACCGACGGGAACCTCAGCGTGCATGCGCGAAAACTTGAGGATGCCGGGTATATCGCGATGACTAAGTCTTTCGAGGATAGACTTCCCAAGACCGAATATAAATTGACGGCTGCCGGTCAGCGCGCGCTCGAGAGTTATTTGAGCCACATGGAAACGATTATCGATCAAATGCGGAAACGCTGAAGGCGGCCCTGAGCGGCCCCCCCTTTTTTGTCGCGTGGCTTTGCAGCGCAAAGCGCTTTGAACTGATTCGCAAGAGGTGGTTAATGTTTACGAACGGAAATTTGTCAGCCCCAATCAGTGTCCTGCTTTTCCTGGGTGCCGGTTTGTCGATGCTCCTGGTGGGACTGGGCTTGGTCTACGCGGTCCTCAGAAAAAAGGCCGGCCCGCGAAGGCTCGCCGCGTTTGGATTCATTTCGGTCGTAAGCATCTACTTTGCGATGTTGCTGTTCTTTTCATTCCGCAGTAGCGCGGAGTTACTGGCGCGCGGCCAGGAAAAGCATTTTTGCGAAATCGATTGCCACCTGGCGTACTCGGTTGATGTGGTGCGCGAGGAGGAAATTCTTGGAGAAGCGCCAAATCAACTGAGCGCGGCCGGAAAGTTTCGGATGGTGACCATCAAGACACGGTTTGACCAGAACACAATCAGCGCGAACCGAGGCGATGGATTGCTCTACCCAAACTCGCGAGTAGCCTCCGTAGTCGACGAAAACGGGAAAGAATATTTTCCGTCAACCGAGGGACAGAGAATCCTCGCATCCTCACACCAGTCTGGAACACCAATGACGACGCCGCTCCGCCCGGGCGAAAGTTACACCACGACCCTGGTTTTTGATTTGCCGTTGGAAACCAAACGCGCGTCGCTCCTGATTCAGGAGGGCGAATTCGTCACCCATTTTCTGATTGGCCACGAAAACAGTCCGCTGCACAAGAAGACGAGATTTCAGATCTAGTCGCGACCGGACTGCCATGGTGAAACTAGCATTTTGCAGCAACTCAATGATTAGTCCGGCGTTTAAGAATCATTCCGGCCCGTTGGGATTCACACACGTTCAGTGTGGTTCACCACATTGCCCAACTCGTCGGTGAAAACCAAAATCGACCGGATACCGGGAACGACAATCCAAAGGAAAATTTCGATGACTAAACGAATCACAGCTATTGCTTTCATATTTGTGTGCACCTCGGTGGCTTGGGCCATCCTGGGCGGCACTATCTTTTCGCGCACCTATTCGCTCGATGCCGTTGCCGAGAATCGCGTAGCTTCCACCTGGGGCGCACCGCAAGATCAGGCGCCGCCGGTAGCGTCGTTTGTGAGAGTGGTGCCGCGCAACGAAGAGAGCACTGAGAACGGTAAGAAGATTGTGAAAACGATCAAGGAGGAAGTGACCACGGTGTTGCCGCTCGATAGCAGCACGGTAGACGTAAGGCTTGATCTCGAACACCGTCAAAAGGGCCTGCTTTGGTACAGCACTTACAAAGTTGCCTTTGCCGGCGCTTACGGATTCCATAACACCAGTGACAAAGAAGAGATCGTCAACTTCGTCTTAAACTTTCCTACAGCTAACGCGATTTACGACGACTTGGTGTTCGAGGTTGACGGCGCCCCGATACAGATCACCAACCAACAAAACGCCGCGCTGGGCTCGGTAAAAATTCCCGCCGGCCAAACCACGCGGCTGGCGGTCGGGTATCGTTCACAGGGACTCAACGAATGGCGCTATAGCTTTGGCAGCAACGCCGTAGCCCAGGTGCGAGACTTTTCGCTGAAGATGAAGACCAACTTTAAAGACATTGACTTTCCGGACAATACGCTCTCGCC
>JANLZV010000368.1:0-4955 GCA_031366425.1 Pyrinomonadaceae bacterium
GGCAGACCACGCTGCGCCAAGCGCTCACCAGCGCTATGACCTCACCATTGAGAGCCATCAGCTCGCGCCGTAACTCGGTAATGCTTTGGGCCCTCCGGAATGTGAGCTTTGCAGCCGGCGCTGATCAACCGGCCGTTGGGAGCAGATTTTGAAGACCACTGCTACCGATAGCATCCGACGTTTGCTGAGGCGCCGGCCCCGCCCAGTGGCGGATTTCATCGAGGTCGAGCGAGCTGAGCGCATGTTCTACTTGTCGTATTTGCGTGAGGGCATGACGATCTTCGATGTTGGAGCTAATGTAGGTGAGTTGACGATTCTGTTTTCACGGTTCGCAGGGGATGCAGGTTCGATACATGCATTCGAACCGAGCTCTTTAGCCTTTGAGAAATTGACAACGATTTGCACGGCCGCCTCCCTTCGTAATGTTCACCTCAACCAGACTGCCCTCGCTGCCAACGAGGAGTCTGTCATCCTGCATTTCTACGGCGACGACTATCTGAGTTGGACCTCACAAGCGCTGCGACCCCTTGAGAGTTACGGTTTTGATGTTGCCGCTGTC
The DNA here is from genome assembly GCA_031366425.1 of Pyrinomonadaceae bacterium. Lineage (GTDB taxonomy): Bacteria > Acidobacteriota > Blastocatellia > Pyrinomonadales > Pyrinomonadaceae > PSRF01. Next base: position 560 of record JANLZV010000368.1, read on the forward strand.
GACTCTGAAGAGGTGCCGGCAACAACGGTTGATCTCTATTGCGACCGGAATCAAATCGCGTCGATCGACCTGCTTAAGGTAGACGTCGAGGGCGCAGAGTTTCAGGTAATGCTTGGAGCTAAAAAGATGCTCGAAGCGCGACGCGTTAAGTGCCTGACTTTCGAGTTTGGACAAACTACTTTCGACATGAATAACAGTCCAGCGGAGATTGAAGCGTATCTGCACCAGCTAGGATACGTGTTGCGAAACATCGTAGCGAGCGATCCGGTTTTCCCAGGACGCGAGGGACCACTGACCGCCCGTTACTCGATGCATGTGGCAACTCCCTCCGAAGCGAGCTTCTGATGAGAGCCATTCAGCTGCATCCTCTCCCCGAGGCCCACCATCTATGCCCTCGCTGTCAAAAACCTTTGACGGCTTCAGGCTGGCACATCCCCGGGATGCGCAACCTCGCCGATCTTCGTTGCCCAGAGTGTCATGGTGAGTACTACGGTGACCTCGCGGCCGGACAGGCGCTTTACACCCCAATGTTGATCGACAAAGCGAGCGGCATGGTTGAGGACCAACACGACGTTTCGTGGTTCGCAGATTGGTTGCGTGATTCTTACGCAAACAGGACCAGCACACCCATCCCATTTGAGATTGACGAACGAATTTCGATTACACGTCCGGTCGTATTGCTAAACTGCCTCGACACTCTCTACGGCCACTCGCTGCTGAAATTACTCAACGCGCAATACTATTTGGAGCGGGACGTCGATCTCATTGTGATCGTACCTTCGTTTCTCGCCTGGATGATCCCGGAAGGCGTCGCGCAGGCTTGGATCGTGGGTCTACCACTTGCTCGCGGCGCCGAATGGAATGATTGGCTGGCCCGCGAAATTAGAGATCGCGTCGAGGCTTTCGAAGCTGTGAGTTTGAGCCTCGCCCTCTCGCACCCAAGTCCTGCTGATTACAGCATTGAACGTTTCACGAGGGTCAGGCCGTTTCCGCTCGAAGAATGGGAGGATCAACTTAAGCGCCCCACGGTGACTTTTGTTTGGCGGGATGATCGCGCGTGGCAAGTAACAGATGACATGTCGCGAGGTGGCGTCCGCAAGAAGCTTAGCGGCTGGGTAGCGCGCGCCTCCGATTCGCTGATCGCCCAGCGTCAATTAGTTGTAAATCTAGCTGAGGCGCTGCGTGCTGAGTGGCCGGAGCTCGACTTCGCGATTGCCGGCTTGAGCAAAGTAGAAAACGACAGCGGCATACCAACCTGGATTAAAGATCTTCGCAGTCCCACTATGGATCACGAGCGGGAGCGACGCTGGTGTGAACGCTACGCATCAAGCCATGTTGTCGTCGGCGTCCATGGATCAAACATGCTGCTTCCATCAGCTCACGCCGGCAGCGTGGTCGAACTGATCGGGCCGGACCGCTGGGGCAACTTCACGCAAGACATCTTGATTCGCGAGACTTACGATTGCCGCGACACTCTCTTTCGTTACAGATTCTTGCCAATATCTTCGCCCCCTCAAACCGTGGCGTTGTTGATCACATCGCTACTCGAAAAACAACCGTCTTTTGGTCGTCTTATGAGTCCTCAAGTCCTGCAAGAATAATTGCGAAACGCGGATTGACTGTCGCTCATTTTTCAGAGCGTGGCTGCTTCGCGAGGGTTTCCAGGAGATCTTGAAGTTTCTGCGGCTCGACGGGCTTCACTAAGTGATGGTCGAAGCCAGCTTCTTGTGAGCGTTTACGGTCGGAGTCTTGCCCGTATCCGGTTAAGGCAATCAATTTCATATCTCGTGTTTGCGGTTGCTGACGCAGACGCTGCGCCACCTCGTATCCATTCATGTCCGGCAAGCCAATATCCAGCAGAACAAAGTCCGGTTGATACTCAAGCGCCATATCCAGACCGCCCTGGCCGTTGTAAGCTGCCTGAGCCTCATGCCCAAACATTTGCAGCATCATGGTGAGCATATCAGCAGCGTCATTGTTGTCATCGACAACCAACACTTTCGATATCTGCGCCGGTTGTCTCGCCATTTCAACTTGAGCAGCTGCCTCGATTATGGGGAATAGCGCAGGCAAGCGCACAATAAATTCGCTTCCCTGGCCCAGTCCCGCACTATGAACCGTAACCGTTCCGCCATGCAATTCGACAAGCTTTCTTACCAGGCTCAACCCTATTCCCAAGCCCCCCTGTGAGCGATCAAGCGTTCGGTCGGCCTGGGTGAATAGATCGAAGATGCGAGGCAGCAGTTCGGGAGCTATGCCAACGCCGGTATCACCTACACGCAGCACGACCTCACTGCCTTCTTGTTCAGCGGCGAGCCGTATCTGTCCACCTTCGTCGGTGTACTTGGCGGCGTTGTTGAGCAGGTTCACGACGACCTGTTCGAGTCGGGTCGGGTCGCCTTGTACCCAGATAGGTTCAGCGGGCAGCGACACCGAAAGCTCGTGCTGGTGCCGGTCAATCAGAGGGCGCGTCGATTCTATTGCACGGTCCACGATGCCGCGCATCTCCAGGCGCTCCTGATGAAGTTGAATCCCTCCGGTGATGACGCGGGAGACTTCAAGCAGATCATCAACGAGATGCGCCAGTTGCCCCGCCTGACGTTCGATAATGTTTTTAGCTTTCTGTTGGATTAGGTTGCCGGTGCCATCGAGACGAAGGACATGCAGGGCGTTGAAGATCGCTGCTAGCGGATTTCGTAGCTCGTGAGACAACATCGCCAGGAACTCGTCCTTGCGCTGGTGAAGCTCGGCCAACGCTTCTGCCTGCTCGTGGGTCTGCTGCTCCAGTCGGCTGCGTTCGGAGATGTCGATGAACGAAGTGACTGCGCCGGTGATCTTTCCCTGCGCGTCCTTCAGCGCCGCGAAGTTCACCAGCACGGGCAGGCGCGTGCCGTCGGGCCGCTCAATCAGGACTTCTACGTTGTGCCTTGGAATCCCGGTGCGCAGCACTTCCACGATCGGGCTTTCCGTGTGTGGCAACAGCGAGCCATCGGGAAGCCAGAGTTTCGTCGAGCCGCAGTGTCGCTCTTCGCCGCAGACTGGCTCGCGGCCCCAGAGTTCCACGGCCTGAGTGTTGTAACGCTGAATCACCGCACTGGGATCGCAGACGAATACGGCCATCGGCGCCGATTCAAACAGTGCGCGGTACCGTTCCTCGCTCTCGCGCAAAACGGCCTGAGACAGCACTGCCTGCTCCGCGAGTTCGTGCTGCTTGACTGACGAAATCAGCAGCGCCTCGTTGATCTCGCGCAGTTGCTGCTCCAGCTTGCTCGGGGAGTGAGTGTTATTCATGGTCCTTCTGGTCAGCGTCCGACTGTAGTGGGGGAACATCATCCGACTGAATTGACCAGGGGCCGGGGATGCCGGTGGTCAGGCCGCGGTAACCGCGCAGCGGCACGCCAATGACCATTCCCTCCGAAGTAATCTGGTATCCAACCATATCGATGCTGTGCTGGCTGCGGCGCATCTTCACCACCAACAACATCTTGCGCAGTTGTCCATTGATCGAGACATAGCGCAAGCGCAGGATGTCGTCAGCCAGAAATGAAACAGTAAAATTGCTCAGGTTCATCGAGGTAAATTCCTCCGCAACCTCGACGGTGGTGATGATGGTGACGCCGAGTCGGGTAAGTGCCGCGATCATGCGGTAGAGCGACTCGCGGAAGTCGGTGCGGAAACCCGGCGCCAGCGCCATCTCGAAGCCGACGAGGGAATCAATCACCAGTCGCTTGCAGCCGATCTCCGTAACGCTGTTGACGATCTCGTGGACCGTCTCATCGACCGAGAGATCCAGCGGGCGGAGATAGATGATCTTGAGCTTGCCGTCTTTTTGCGGTTTGTCAAAGTCGAAGCCGAAATTGGCGGCGCGCTGAACATACTCGGAAGGTATTTCCTCGAAGACAGCCACGATACCCGGCTCGCCCTGGCGCAAACCTTCGGCAATGAACTGGGTGCCAAGTGTTGACTTGCCCGATCCAGAAGGTCCGGCCAGGAGCAGGCTGTCGCCTTCGGGAATGCCGCCGCCCATCAGCGCATCGAGTGCGCTGACACCACTGGAAAGCCGCCTCTTGCCCTTGACCTGGCCTGATTGTCCGACGAGGCCGAAGGTGCGCGGGAAGGTTTGCAGGCCGGCGCCGGTGATGCGGAAGGTGTGCATGCCGGGCACGGACTCCTGGCCGCGCACCTTCATGACCTGCATCTTGCGCACAATCGAATTGCGCTCGACGCTCTGATAGAGCCAGAACAGTCCGTCCGCCACGGTGAAGACTGGGTTGTCGCGCAACTCGCCCTCGACGTACTCGCCGATCAGAAACGTGGTGGCCTGCCAAGTGGTCAGGTGGAGGGCCAGGCGCTGGACGAAGCCCTGGAGCTCCACTTCGCTCGTGTTGTTCAGCGC
>JANLZV010000415.1:0-8995 GCA_031366425.1 Pyrinomonadaceae bacterium
CCACAATTTGGACAAAAAGATGAATTTAATAGTATTTCGCGATGGCAGCCAGAGCAGACCCCCTCACCAGTCGGCCCTATTACGGTAGTAACGCATTCTCGGAGTTTGAGTTTTTTCCAGGATGAATCCAGCAATCAAAATTGAGAACGTCAGCAAGCGCTATCGCATCGGCGGGCTGCATCCGGGATACATGACTTTCCGCGAAATGCTTGGCGGCCTCGTGACCGCGCCGTTCACGCGGAAGAAGCGCAACGGCCACCAGACACTTTGGGCACTCAGCGAGATCAATCTGGAGATTGGAGAGGGTGAACTCGTAGGAATTATCGGTCACAACGGGGCGGGCAAGTCCACACTGCTGAAGGTCCTTTCTCGAGTGACCAGGCCGACTACGGGATCAGTGGAACTCTTTGGCCGTATCGGTAGTCTGCTCGAAGTCGGCACCGGCTTTCACCCGGATCTTACCGGACGTGAAAACATCTACCTCAGCGGAGCAATTCTGGGAATGCGTCGCGCTGAGATTGATCGCAAGTTTGACGAGATCGTCGCCTTTTCGGAGCTGGAGAAGTTCATTGAAACCTCAGTCAAGTGGTATTCCTCAGGCATGTACGTCCGACTCGCCTTCTCGGTGGCGGCGCACCTCGAACCCGAGATACTGATAATGGACGAAGTGCTCGCGGTCGGCGACGCAGCTTTTCAGCAGAAGTGTCTCGACAAGATGCACGAAATTCGCAGGCAGGGCCGCACTATTCTCTTCGTCTCCCACGACATGGCTGCGATCACGCGACTCTGCAAGCGGGCCGTGTTGCTGGAAAAAGGAAAAATCACTTGCGACGGCGAACCCCGCGAAATAGTGAAACTCTATCTCAACTCCAGCTTGAAAACAGGTGCAGTCCGTGAATGGACGAATCAATCAGAGGCTCCGGGCGACCACGTGGTACGGCTGAGACGCGCGCGAGTCTGCACTGAGGCTGGCGAAACAATTGCAGTGGTCGACATTCATAAAACATTCGGGATCGAACTTACTTACGACGTCCTTGAAGAGGGACACGCGTTAGTGCCCGTCATTGAATTCTACAACGAGGCCGGCACCGAGCTTTTCAGTACGCACGACACCAGCAGCGACTGGCGCCGGCAGTCGCGCCCGCGCGGCAGCTACACGAGTACCGTTTGGGTTCCCGGTAACCTGCTCGCCGAAGGAAGTCTGCTGGGCCACGTCTCGATCATGTCTCACTTTCCGGCAACTGTGTTGCACGCTCACGAAGCAAACGCCGTGGCCTTTCAAGTGGCCGACAGTCCATCCGCGGATTCGGCCCGCGGCGACTATGTTGGTCCAATGCCGGGTGTCATCCGTCCGCTGCTGAAGTGGACCACCGCTATGGACAGCCAGGGAACTTCAGAGACACTCGCTGAATTCAACTCAAAAGAATAAAAAGTTTGGAGTTGCAATCGGAAGGTTGGCCGATGTTGACGGTGTTATAGTGGGAAATCACGTTAAATAAATTCTCCGCATCAGGATCATTTAAGTCTTGTCCTTCCTAAGAAATTTCCTTCAGAAAAATCTCTCGCTGTCGGCAAAACTCTTTCTAAAAGATTGGCTGGCACTTGCCAGGCGCGGATCATCGCCGAACGGGCTGACGCGTGGCGAGCCGTCGCTGAACGAAGACCAACCTGCAATCCTCGTTTGCGATGAGCGCATTCCGAGTCCAGATCGCGATGCGGGCAGCGCGCGTATGTTCTTGATATTGGAGGCGCTGGCGAAATCAAACCGCGTCGTATTTCTTGCTTTCAACCGACCCCACGGAATTGAGTACGAAGAAGCGCTTTGGAAAATCGGAATTGAAACGGGGGATGCTTACGATTACCGACGTCTAATCAAGCAAACGAGTTTCGCCGCTGCAATTCTGAGTCGCCCGGCAATCGCCGGCGCAATGCTCGAACCCGTTCGACGCGCCGACCCGAAGCTAAAGATCATTTATGACATGTTGGACGTGCACCATTTACGATCAGCACGCGAGGCAGCGTTAACCGGCGATTCGCGCGCAGCACGAGAGTCTGAAAAGCTCCGCCAATTAGAGACTCGCCTGGCACGTGGCGCAGACCTCATCTGGTGCGGATCCTCCCCAGACCAAAAGATAATGTCGCGCATAGCGCCCGGGGTTCCTTCGGTGGTGGTCCCCACCGTCCACAGATTGCACGGCCGTGGGCCAACTTTCAGCGAACGTAAGCAGCTTCTATTCGTCGGCAACTTCAACCACCGGCCGAACGAGGACGCGATAAACTTTCTCGCTCGCGAAATCCTGCCGCTCATCAGGAAAACGCTGCCCGGAATCGAGCTGCTGGTGGTTGGGGTGAACGCGCCGCTTGAGTTCGCGCAGTATGCTTCGAGCGGCGTCCGGCTGCTGGGGTACGTGCCGGATCTCGATCCGATCCTCTCTGGCTGCCGCGTCTTTGTCGCGCCGATCCGTTTTGGATCGGGAGTTAACGGCAAGATAGGCGAGGCGCTGTCATACGGCCTGCCTGTCGTTACCAATAGCATCGGAGCTGAGGGCTGGGAGTTCACGGACGGTAAAGAAGTGTTGATAGCGGACACTCCGGACGACTTTGCTGCCGCCGTCGTGCGTCTCTATGGAAACGCTGAGCTGTGGCAAATGCTCTCAGACAATGGCTACCGGCATATCGCCGAAAACTATACGCCCGAGGTAATAGGACAGATTATTAACGAATCAGTGCGGGAATCAGTCCGGCGCACGACGCCTCCGAAGTAAGCAGCATTCGACTATTGGCGGCGCGCCGAATCGTGATTCGAATCAAATGTCGTTTCACTCCTGCTTGGAGACTTGATGGAAATCCGGATTCTGCGGGTCCATTGGTTGCGACAGCATATTTATCCACTGAGCCTCTGTCTTGGTGCGAAAGGTGTGCAGTTCATACGGTTCGATGATAAAGATATCCCCTTTACTAACCGACATCTCCAAATGTTTACCCGAAATTAGGTCGTCGATTACGATTTCTATTTCACCGGAGACGATAAAAAACAGCTCCCGCGTTTCCTTGTGATAATGATTGCCTCGGACTTGTTTCGCGCCGGTTTCAATGAAATTGATCTCTGCCCAACTATCCTGCGTAATTCCCAAAAACCCGCCGCGTTCGTCCAACCGTGCGATGTAAGGAGAGAGTTTTTGCATTAGATGCCTCCACTAGCCTTCAATCGGGTAAAGCCCTCTGCTATGGAATTGAATGCAATCGCTAACCTCTTGGAAGTCTGCGCCACGGACAAAGAGGAATCAGGCTGTAAGAACAGGCTCTCTGTCATGCCGGCCGTTGAAATGGGTAATAACAAACTCTCGTCAAGCCCAAACGCGCGGGCGTAAGACCTAAAAAATTCAAAGCGACTGACGCGTTCTCGTCCTACGGTATGAAAGATCCCGCTTAGCCGTTTTCTCATGATGACGTCCAACATCTCCGCTAAATTCTCCAGGTAAGTCGGGGTGTTGAATATATCTACAAAACATTCTACCGCTCGGCCCGCATCAACCTCTCCCGATAACCAGCTTAACAGCGGCGAGGACTTGCCATAGATTCCTCCACTACGACAGACCGCAACATCCTTTAACTCTTCAAGTGCGAACCTTTCACCTTGCAGCTTGCTCCGACCATAAGCCAACTTCGGCTGTGGTAATTCGTCTTCCTTATAGTTTCCCCTTTCGCAGTCAAAAACCAAATCCGTAGAAAGATAAATCATTTTTGCCCCGATGTTGCCGCAGGCGCGCGCGACGTTGTGAGTGCCCTGCGCATTAATTCGGTAGGCTTCGTCGGGGTGGTCTTCACAAAACCTGACGTTTTTATTACCCGCCGCATGGATCACTACCTCAGGGCTCAAGCGATCGAAGATGGAGGAAACTTCCGCGGCATCGGTTACGTCAAGCCGAAAGGTCTGTGCGCCTGAATCGGGATCCGGTGGATGCTGAAAGTAAGTCGTGACCACCGAATAATGGGGAGCAAACAGGTCTGCCAGATTCTTCCCCACAAATCCGCTGCCGCCGGTTATCAGTAAAGTATTCATTCTTTCAAGATACGTCGGGATTTAGTTTATCCGATCCAACGGTCGTACCACAGACTCACATTCAATAGCGCCCATAGGTGGAAACTCCAATCGCGTTTGCCGCTGCGATGCTCCTCCATCAACCTCGCAATGAACGCATAATCAAACAGACCGCGGCGCCGGATCGTCGAATTCATAATTAAGTCGTTCAACACCTTTGCGCTGTCGCCGCGAAACCATTCGCGAATGGGTGCACCGAATCCGCGCTTGGGACGGTAAAGCAAGTCAGCCGGCAAGACACTTTCGAGGGCGCGCTTCAAAATGTGTTTGCCGCTCGTCCCTTTGATCTTGAGGTCGGTCGGCAGACTCAACGCGTATTCAACCAGATGATGATCGAGAAACGGCACGCGGGCTTCGACTGAGTTTGCCATCGTGATCTTATCCACCCGCATTAACAGCAGCTCCGGCAGTCGCAACTTCAACTCGAGATAGGTCATGCGCGTGGCGAAGTCAGAGTCGGGCCTGACCTTTTCAATGTGCTCGAGATGCTGCTTGACAGCATCAAATGACGAACGGATTCCCATACGTTCGTTCGCTGCTTCGGATAGGACCCGACGTTTGAAGTCTTCGTCGAAAACGATCGCGCCGCCCCAGAAAAGCGGCTCGCCCGCACCCAACCGCCGCGCGAGTTCGCTGGCGGTGCGGTTTTTAAAGGAGCTAGCCAGGATTGGTTTGGCCATCGCCGCTACAGATTTTCTGAGAGACGCCGGCAATTGCTCCGCATGTCGCCAAAACAAGTCGTTGATGCGCACATACTTTCTAAACCAATCATAGCCGGCAAAAATTTCGTCGGCGCCTTCACCAACCTGGACCACAATCGTGCCTGACTCTCGCGCAAGTTTGGAAACGTAATACAACGGCACGCACACAGGATCTGCCAGCGGTTCATCCTGGTGGAAGATCAGGTCTGGAAGGAACTCCAGCATGTGCTTCTCGCCAATGATCACTTCGTGGTGGTCCGTCTGAAAGCGCTGGGCGACGGATCGAGCTGAGTCAAGCTCGTTTAATTCGTGGCTGTCTTCAAAGCCCACAGTGAAGGTGCTGACCGGGCGCGACATCAGTTCGGCCATTAAGGCGACGTTGGCAGAAGAATCCACACCGCCGGAAAGAAACACACCAAACGGCACGTCTGACATCATTCGTTTCTGAATCGAGTCTCGCAGCAGACGGAGAAGCTCTTCGCCATGCTCCGCTTCGCTGCGGGCTTCGGCGGGCGGCGAAGACGGCGAAGATGACGAAGACGAGGGCGGCAGCGCATCCCAATACTGTGAAACTTTGGCGGACCCGTCGCTTTTGACGACCAGCATATGCCCCGCCGGGAGTTTTTGAATTCCGCTGAAAAGAGTTTGCGGCGCGGGCGTCGTGAGAAACGTCAGATAGTGATAAAGCGACTCCTCATCGATCTCGGCAGTCACCGCCGGATGACGCAGAATCGCCTTGATCTCCGAAGCGAAAATGAAGCGCCCGTCCTGTTGGTAAAAATAGAGCGGCTTGACCCCGAGACGATCGCGCACCAGCACGAGCTGTTGGCGATCGGCGTCCCACAAAGCAATCGCGTAATCTCCTTCGATTTCGTTTACAAAATCGAGACCCAGTTCTTCATAAAGATGAAGGATCGTCTCGGAGTCTGTTTGCGAAGCATAAACGTGTCCGCGTTTTTTCAGACCCTCGCGAAGCCGCGCGTGATTGTAAATTTCGCCATTGAACGCGAGCCAAACGCGGTCGGTGCAACCACGCATCGGCTGATGCCCTGCGGGCGACAGATCAACTATTGATAGCCGGCGAAATCCGAGGCCTCCGCGTTGCTCATCAAAACTGAGCTCGCCGGCGTCGTCTGGTCCACGGTGTTGCATCTCATCGCGCATGGCCACGATGAGCGCAGGATCGACGCGTCCTTCGCGGACGCCGTGTTCCCAGATTCCGCAGATACCGCACATAAGTTTCGCAGCTGCAGCTCAACGCCCTAACGCGCGGATCGTCTCCAGCCGTTCCTCGGCGTTTTCGTTCGAGGCTACCGGGATTAGCAAGAACATGCCGTCCAGATCGAAAGCTGTTTTCCAGCAAATGGAATACGAACGTTTTTTGACTCCGTAGTCGTTCGAAGAAAATCGTTCCTCCAGAAACGGCACGACCTTTAGATTTTCCGCCACGATTAGCAAGCCCGCACCGGTGGCAAAGCTGTAAAGTTTGACGAGTCCTTCGGATTTAATTTCTGGAACGACGTCCGGGCCAAGGTGGAAGCGGTACGATAAAGGCTCGCGACCGCTAAACCTTTGCATCTGGTCGTGCACCAGCCAGTAACGATGCTGCGGATAAAAACCTACTCTTCGCCGCTGACTTGGGCGCGGCTCGGGTCCACCATAAAAGAAATAGGCGGTGGCCACTGCGCCCACGGGCGAACGGTTTAAGCGAAGCAGTAAGATTTGCCCTACGTTGCCGATAGCGAATGGGTCGCCCTCATTAATCGGTCGTTGCTCTCGCTCGCCTACCTGAACGGTCGAGTGATACGCAGTTGATCGAAACAGATGGCGCTGCGGTAGATCGCCGGTATAGAGGTAAGTGCCTGGATCGACAATGAATGCTGTGCCGCCGGCGGAAACTTCAATGCTCAACGCATCGTTGTGTCGATGCGAACCTCGTCCGTGCATTCCGACTCCGCTGGCATTCAACAAGAGGTAATTATCATCTTCACGCAGCACAACCGTTCCGACATCGCGAAATTCGCTCGACCCCGGCAGCGCGCCATACGGCAAAGCTTCATAATCTTTAACCCCTGCATCTCCGAGTAACCAGTCGAGCTCCAACGGCCTTCCGAGTTCACGGTGGAGGGTTTCGATTGATTCAAACGTCGGTTCAGGAAGTTTGAAGTTGGGTTCTTTGAAAACAGCCGCGCCCAACGCCAACACGTACGCATGGTCGTTGGCTAAGTGTTGCACAATCGGCATCACCTGCCCGCCATCCGAATCGCCAATTAGCGGAGCTCGTCCATCGGGACGCAAGTATGCCCGCACATACTCAAGCATTGATCGAAGCTTGCTCCAATATTTTTCTGGGACGTCGATGCCATTGAGGCGCGCGAGCAGAAACGAATAGAGAAACAACTCGAGAACAAATCGGTGGTAACCCGTCGAGCATTCATAATGCGCGCCGTCCGGCAAGATTTGCTTATCCATCTCCTGAAGTATTTCGCGCCAGCCAAACTCCCGCCATCTGCTCGCCGCTTCGAGCTCGGGCAACATCAGGCCGAGCCAGAAAAGGCCGACGACGTCGGATAAATAATGATTGCTGGTGGCGATGTGCGAATATTCAAGATTGCGTTCGATGTGGGCCCCATGCTGGTCAAACATGGTGAGCAACTGAGACAGATTCTCCGGACTCATCTGCGGCGCGCGAAGAAAGAATACAAAGGCCGCGAGCAAGTTGATCGAACGCAGCGCCACTTCCATGGCACAGGCCCAGTTCACACCAATTGCGACCGGATTCTGCGCCCGCCAGCCGGCCAGTTGATTGAAAAATGCTGCGCTGAATTGGTCGTTACCAGTGAGCGCGTAGGCGCGGCCGAGAGTGTTGAAATGGCCAAGACGATTTAGCTCCCAAACCAATCGCACATCAGAGCCGTCACGCCTGATTAAATTAATGTCTGCGTGATACGACCTGGGCCACGGTTTGAACGACGAGGGATCAACCTGCCACTGCACCTCTTCCGCGCCGAAGCCGCGGTTATCAAGACCCAGCAAAGACCAGCTATGCTGGACGGTAATCGTTTGCGCAGTATCGATCAGCTCTTCAGCCAGATCGGGCCACTCAAGTTTCTGCTTTTGCGCAGTCGCTGGCCCATCAATGATTCCGGGAAAGAAGGCCGGTTGAGATCGCGACTGAAAGTGCTTCAAAAGATCAGCCGGCAACATCTCCGAGAATTGTTTGAGCAGGCGCGCGGGCTCCACGTTAAGCTGGGCCAACCTCGAACGTTCACGACGGCGAGCCTGCGCCGCGCGAGCGCGACGAACCGTTTCCAGTGCGACTGTCCGGGCATTAACTTTGCCGCGGAGCATGCGTTTCAGCTTTTGAATAGCAGTCATCGTTCAGAACGGAGAGAGTAAAGGGGAAGCGTGCAAAGGGCAAAGCGTTTTGGCGTGAGAGGTTTGACCGTGATGGTCGAACCGGGTTTGAGTTCAAGCGTGGACTGTTGCGGCGGGATGAGCCGATAGTGCATCCACGATGCGTTCCGCTGTGTGCCCGTCCCAGAGCGGAATTCTGGTGGTTCGCTTTTCTGTTTCTGCCAACGCGGCCAGGGCTGCCGCAGTAATCTTTGCCGGGTCAGTCCCGACAATTTGGTTCGTCCCTTGGCTGACGGTGATTGGTCGCTCGGTATTTTCTCGTAAGGTTAAGCAATGAATGCCGAGAAATGTCGTCTCTTCCTGCACCCCGCCCGAATCTGTCAGCACCAGGCGCGCACCGCTGTAGAGCCTAAGAAAATCAAGATAGCCCAACGGTTCAATCAACATCAACGCTTTTGACTCAGCCAGGCGAGCGCGAAATCCGAACTCCGCGATTGTTTTACGCGTCCGCGGGTGGATCGGAAAGACCACCGGCAAACGTTTTGCAATCTGCTCAATCGCATCGAGAATTCGGGCCAGGGTTTCTGGGGTGTCAACATTAACCGGACGATGAAGCGTGAGTACCGCATATTCTTTATCAACGAGATCCAGATCGGTTCGAATCGAGGATTGATTCGCTTGCGGCAGATGCTTAACCAGAGAATCGATCATTACGTTTCCGACCAGACGAATTCGTTCCGAAGGAATTCCCTCGGCGAGCAGGTTCAGATCGGCATCCGCCGAAGGAGTAAATAACAGATCGGAGATCTGATCGGTTAGCACGCGATTAATTTCT
>JANLZV010000424.1:0-2413 GCA_031366425.1 Pyrinomonadaceae bacterium
GGTTGGTCTATCTTATCTCCATGCATATCAAGAAATTCGCAGCGACCCTGGTGCTGATCTCTGCCGTGGCAACCTCGGTAGCCGTTCTTCCATTCTCCGGATTCGCTCAAAATTCAAACAGTTCGACCGGTCAAATGAAAGAAAGTGGCTCAGAAGTGGCCAAAGCCGGCAAGAGCATGGGCCGAAACGTCAGGCACGGACGCATCGTCCGTGGCGGTAAACACTTCGGCAAACACATGGGCCGAGCCGGCAGACATTTCGGCAGGGGTACCAAGAAGGCGATTAAGCACGTGGTTTCGTGAGAAATCAGCGCTCGCCTGCCTGGTTAATTTACTATCCGCCACTTATGCCGTATGGTGGCGGTGCTAGGTTCACTAGTTTTTCCATTCGACATTGGGACAGAGTTACCAAAACATTCCTTCTGCCGTTTGCTGTCTTTCACGACGCAACCAAACGTCAAGGAGGGTTCGATGTCGCCATCCAAAAGCCTTCGGGCTTCAAATCAACTATTGGCAGCCCTGCCAAGACAAGTCTACCAATCAATTCAACGATACCTCGAAGAGGTACCGCTCGTCTTCAATGAAATTCTCTATCAACCAAACGGCGCGCTGACTGACGTCTACTTTCCGAATAGTGGAATCATTTCTCTCATTGCCGGCGTGACTGAACGTTCCACACTCGAGGTCGGCCTGGTAGGGAATGAGGGCATGGCTGGGCTAAGCGTGTTCATGGGAGTGAACTCCACCCTCAATCGAGCGGTCGTGCAGGGACAGGGCTCAGCGATGAAAATGAAGGCCGGCTCGCTGCGCAAGGTTTGTAAAGACGGCGGCCTGCTGACTCGCATCCTTCGCCGATATTCACATTCGGTGTTGACGCAGGTAACGCAGGCAGCAGTTTGCAATCAGTTTCACTCAATCGACGCGAGGCTGGCGAGATGGCTGCTGATGACGCACGACCGGATGGGCCAGGATGAGTTTAAACTCACACAGGAGTTTCTCTCGAACATGCTAGGCGTGAGACGGGAAGGCGTAAGCCGAGCGGCCGCCCTGCTACAAAAACGCAAACTAATAGACTACAGCAGAGGACGGTTGCAAATTCTCAACCGCGCGGCCCTGGAGAAGGTGTCCTGCAGCTGTTATGAAATCATCACGGGTGAACGCACCATCGCCTAACGGAAAAAGGGCGGAAGAAAATAACTCTTCTTCCGCCCATTTATTTATCCCACTCGCGAATGACTTAATACCGGCGACGTCGCTTGCGTAGTTTGTACGTGTAAAGCGCGCCGCTGCCAGCGCCGACTCCAGCTCCGATCAAAGCGCCCTTCTTACCACCGGCCAAGCCGCCGATCGCTGCGCCGCCTAATCCCGTTCCAGCCACCGTTAACTTGTCACGATGTTTTCTCCAGAAGCTCCGGTGACGACGTCGTCGAACCCGCCGTTGCACCGCCGCGGCTGCCGCTGGGCTTGCCGAAACGCTTGAGCGAATGGGCTCAATCGCAAACCCCAGAGTCAATAGCATTAGGACGACAGCGACCGTGCGCTTCATTTTTTGAATTGCCATAGTTGTGTTCATTATTCTCCCCTTCCAAGTCCTTTGTTAGTAAATGGATGGGCAAGGCGTGTGCCTAGTCATCCTAAACGAAAAAAGCCCGCTACCTGAGCAAATGGCAGAGTTTTACCCCGGTATCGTGCGGAGCCGTACTCATAGAAGGCATTGCACGTCCGAGAGTGTTCCACACCCCTGCACCCTCTATAACTCGCCGAGCTTCGCCTCCTGCGCTTACCACTAGCTTTGTTCGTCTACAAACTTAAGGGCAACTCCATTCATGCAATAGCGCAACCCGGTCGGCTCTGGCCCGTCAGGGAAAACGTGGCCAATGTGGGATTCACACCGCGCGCACAAGACTTCGGTGCGAGCCTGCGACAGGCTGCGGTCCGTCTCTTCCTGCACGTTCTCTTTCGCAATTGGCTGCCAGAAACTGGGCCAGCCGGTACCTGAATCAAATTTTGCCTTCGAACTAAACAACGGCAGGCCGCACGCTACGCACTCAAAGATACCGGCTTTGTGGTTCGAGTTTAGCGGACTCGAAAAAGGCCTTTCAGTGCCCTTTTGCCGAGCCACATCGTATTGCTCAGGCGTGAGAATCTTTTTCCACTCGTCATCTGTTTTGATCACTTTGTTAACTCCATCAAACTTTAAGAACTTCAAAGATTTAGTTCGCCGGCCGCGCCGGCCCTGGCCGGATGCGAGTGGCACGCCCGCAGTCGCGGCACAAGCCGCTAGCGCAAAGGAAGCTGACAGGAAGTATCGTCGATTCATAAATTTCGCTCCATCAGACTACAGTTTAGTCGATGTAATTACGAACCAGCTAACCAATTGGATTTGGTTGCAGAACCCTGAGCGGTAGCGAGGG
>JANLZV010000452.1:0-1913 GCA_031366425.1 Pyrinomonadaceae bacterium
TCGCTCGTCGGCAACTTCGAATACGACGAGTCAGTGAACCGCTCGATCTCGGTGGACGTGCGCGGAATGTTGGAAGTGCTGCGGAAAGTATTCGGCGCCAACGCGCTCGCTGACGAACTGATGAAGGGGTAGGAATACCGACGTTGAAATAGGCTATATTGTTACTCATAACGTGAAGGACTTTCACGGTTCGGATGAACTTGGCGTTGCCGCCATCACGCCGCGTGATTTCTTTAACCTGCTACGGAGCCAATCGTGAGTACGCTGACTATTGAACTACCCGATTCACTAAGGAAGAGCATCGAAGATCTCGCTGCCAACGAGGGCTATACGGTGAGTCAATTCCTCGCCAGCGCTGCCAGTGAAAAACTTGCGGTGGTGATGACTACGGAGTATCTGCAGCGCGAGGCTTCTGCCGGGCGCCGCGAAGATTTTGAGCGTTACCTGAATGCCGTACCAGCCGCTTCGCCACCCGACAGTGATCGCCTTGAGTAGGCTCCACGTAAGAGCGCAGCGCGAACAGTAGGTCTGACTGATCGCGGCTCATCTCGTAAAAACGCTTTCCCTCACGAAACAGCTTGTGATAAGAATAGCCCCACAGAGCAGAGTTCAAGCTCACAAGGAACCGTGTCTTCCCAGGTTTCTCCCGAGCATCTCGTGCGGTAACTTCGTGCTCCACACGTTTTCACCACGGCCGATAGTTTCCAAAATTCAGCAGGAGGTCCCCCATGAAAGAAGAGTCCGCCCAGGCACCGGCGTCTCAAAGCAGACGCAGATTCATTGGTCAGGTCGGCGTCACCGGAGCGTTAAGCGTCGCCGGCGTAGTTGCGCTCGAACCGTTATTGAAGACTGAACGTTCGAGCGTTGCAGCGGCGCCGCAAGGTTCCAATCAGCGCGCGAACGATTGCGCGAGAATCCGTCGCGATGCAGCACAGGCTGGTCTGCAAAGTACGCCGCAAAATCTGCAACACCCCACCAACAACGATGAGAACCTTTACGCCAACAAGATCGCCAGCTATTCAAAAGGACTGCCACACAACAACGACGGCACAGTCGTTTCAAGCGCGTTTGCGTCGCTCGTGCAAGCAGTGAACAGCGGCCGGCCCAGCGACTTCAACGCCATCCCGCTCGGCGGCGATCGACATCTGACGAACCCGCAATCAGGTCTCGCGTTTGATATGGAAGGGCCTGACGCGCACGCGCTGGTCCAACCGCCCGCTCCCGCCTTCGCGAGCCGCGAACAGGCAGCGGAGATTTCGGAGAACTACTGGATGGCGCTCTTGCGCGACGTGCCTTTCGCGCAGTATGCGGTTAACCCGACAGCGAATGCCGCCGCCGCTGATCTCAGTCTCTACGGCGCCGACTTCAAGGGTGCGAAAGACAGCGGCGCGGTTACGACAGCCACTCTCTTTCGCGGCTTAACTCCCGGCGACAAAGCCGGTCCTTATCTCTCGCAGTATTTCTATCAGCAGTGCAATTTCGGCGCGAACAATCTCGACCAAAAGATTAGAACGACTGCGCCGTTCATCGACTACATGACTGACTTCAACACCTGGCTCGCAGTCCAGCGCGGCTTCAATCAGCCCGCCGGCGCGTTCGACGCCACGCGGCGTTACATGCGAGACGGCCGCGACATCGGCCAGTGGGTCCACGTCGACGTTCTCTTCCAGGCTTACTTCCACGGCTTCCTGGTCCTCGCCGGCCTCGGCGCGCCGTTCGACGATGGCAATCCTTACGTCGGCAATCCATCCCAGGATGTCTTTGGAACTTTTGGTGGGCCACACATCGCCGCGCTCTTGTGTGAAGTGGCGACGCGCGCGCTGAAGGCGGTCTGGTTTCAGAAGTGGTTTGTGCATCGGCGTCTGCGGCCCGAGGTGCATGCGGCGCGCGTCGATCGCACGGCTTACCACGGC
>JANLZV010000495.1:0-16303 GCA_031366425.1 Pyrinomonadaceae bacterium
CAGTCCTCCCACCCGAGGTGTGCTACAGCCAACCGCGAAAACGGCAAACTCACAACGAAGCCTGCTCCGTGAGCTCTGCAGAAAGCGGTTTCTCCGTGCTTAATGTCGCACCAAAGATACGCCTTCATACTCCTGCGCAAAGGACAAAGCCTTGTAACTGTCGCCCGCGCAGAGCGCCGGACGATAGTGGCTGCGCGAAAATCCCATGCGGTGCGAAATACCCCGCAACTCGTCTCAACAGGAAAAAAAAATACGGCCGCCCGAAGTTGGCAGCCGTAAGTTATTGAAATGATTGGTCGGGGCGAGAGGATTCGAACCTCCGGCCTCTCGGTCCCAAACCGAGCGCACTACCAGGCTGTGCTACGCCCCGAACCGTGCCTCGTTTTGATAGGCAGGGGAAGCATTCTATGGGGCGCTTGAACTCGGGTCAAGTTTGCCAAAAAATTCTTCAAGGATTTCCCGCATCCGTGAGAGCGCTTTTCCCCGATGACTCAGCCTACGCTTGACGCTGTCCGGCAATTCCCCAAATGTTTGGTGATATCCGTCAGGAATGAAAACCGGGTCGTAACCAAATCCCCTTAAACCGCGCGGCTCAGGAGCAATCAGACCTTCGCATTTCGCTTCTACTACACTCAAGACTTCGACGTTCGGTAGTCGATCTGCCAAACCACTTCGGTGGCCTGCGAAAGCCATGCAGCAAATAAAACGAGCCGTCCGGTTCGGGTTTTGAACAGCGGTCAACTCATTCAAAAGTAGGTGAGTTCGATCAGAATCTGATGCTCCTTCGCCGCCGAATCGTGCCGACAAGACGCCGGGCCTTCCGTTAAGTGCATCAACCTCAAGTCCTGAATCATCAGCCAGCGAGTACATTCCGGTTTGTTGCGCATAGCCGACCGCTTTTAGAATCGCGTTGGCCTCATAAGTAACGCCAACTTCCTCTACCGTGCTGATATTGGGAAACTCTGACAAGTGCCGTAACACGATCGGCAGTTCGCTAAGCGCGGACTGAAGCTCGCGCACTTTTCCAAGGTTGCTGGTGGCTATTAACAATTCCACTTTGGGTCCGTCAACCATTCGAAATCCGTGCGAACTACGGCGTGCGTTGTTCCGGTATCAAGAGTGCGAGCAGGCTGCTGAACTGTCCAAGCGGGGATCGAGTCGTACGCTCGAGGCCGCTTTCGCCCATGGTGGTTTCCGTAGCTGCGTATGGAAGACGCGCGATCATCTCATCCACTCTCGAGTTGGTCGCCGGAGTAATACGTTTTGCAGCGATCACTGCCGACACAAAACTGCGAACACGGTCTGCGTCGTCTACATAGGTTACGACCGATGATGGGCTCGGTGTTGGTGTGAAAAATGCCATCCGCTTTAGAGCATCGGGACTTGCGATTCGAGTGCGCGTGCGGAGGGCTTCGATGTAACTGCGAACCTCGGCAGGAGGTCCCATCACCACCAATCCAGAAATGAAGCCCGCCGCAGACTCGCCTTGGGCATCCTCGATGATTTCGGTTGGAGCAACTGTAGGCCCGGCGTCGGTTGTTCGCATCGTCTTAGCGAGTAGCGCGCGGAGCCCAGATTCGTCCTTAACGCGCGCGATGAGCAGCGAGCGCTCCGCGCCTGGATCCGGTCGCAGAGTTAGTATCCCAGGCTCTACCGAAGCCAGAAAAGATTCGGGCTCCTCGATGCCAAAGGGAAGTAGTGCTGACTTGAGTAAGGATGAAAAGAATATGGCAGACAAGGCGTCGACCTCAGAAGCGACTGCGCCCTTTAAATCCTGCCATGCACCCAACGAGTTCTGAAACTTGTAGAAGGTGACTGATTGAAGACTATCAGGCAGACTGTCATTCATCCCGGGCATTTCGCTGTTGGCAGTAAAACTCGGCTTAAGCCTCGCAACAACTGAAGGCTGCAGCGAAATCACAAAACGATCCTCGATACCCGTCGTGAAAGGCCGCGCACTCCAACCAAGACTTCCCACCACTTTAGCTGCCGCTGTCGCTATTAGGCGCTGAAGCTCTGAATTGGCTGGAGCACGTCCAAGTAAAAGGGGGAGCCCAATCGATAACAAGCGGGCACTGTTGGCAGCGGGAACATACCCGAAGCTAAGACTCTGATCGCTGCCCAGCTGTAGCCGAACGTGAGTCAATTCGGGATCGTCTTTCAGACTTGGCCCATGACCCTTGCTTACGGAGAGACAACTCTCTACTGCCTTCCGCGTATTTCCGATGATTACCAAGCTTCCGGAAATTGTGGCCACTATCTGGCGCGAACCTCCGGGTGCCGTCCATTCCATAAACTCCGTCCCATCTAACGCCGTTCGATGAAACACCGGTTTGTTGTAAGTTAACTCTGCGAGCTTTTGGATGGCCTTTTCGACGGGAGCTCGAATGCGACCTTCCGAAGTCTTTGTCTCAATAATTAGAGTGGCCTCAGGCTTGACCCGCAACGCGTCAGCTATCTCAGTCGCACCCAAGTCAGTTACTACTACGGCGACTTGGGCTCGGGCTAGAATCACCGATTCGATTGGCCCAATACCCGTCCAACGTACGAAGCCTTCGAGCCACGGTCGATGAGGAATGATATCCGCGCCACTCATCTGTTCGACGATCTTCCAGGCATCGGTCTGCGACAAGGCTTCTGCTACTGCCATAGGATTGTTGGCTTCCAAATACAGCAGAGAACTAGCGGGGGCATACGACGCCATGTCGACTTGTCGCGGTCTACCCCACCACATCCAAATGGCCAAGACGACTAAGGCAGTGAGGGCTGCGACCAAAAACCAGCGGTTTCTTGTCATGGCGCGCATCCTACCCGCAGCCTCGACCGGGCGCAAGGGCAAACCTTTTGCGAATAAGGATTCTGGAATAGGCCCCATAAGTTCCAGAAAACGCGTCCAACACCCAGGCAATATTAAAAATTTCCCTTCAAAATGGGATCAATAGGTGGTTAAACATTGTCAAAATAGAAGTTGACATTGTTTAGCTCGGTGGGGTAGTCTGCTTGAGCGTTGGCAGTGAGACCGCTGCCGCTATCAGGCCCTTGCCTCTGCTCCCAGTTCCCGCCTTTGTCCGAGCAAAAGGCAAATTCCACCAGAGAATCAGTTGTCAGTTGTTTAAAACCTAGAGAACCTGCGTAAATCTGCGACCGCTCCAGCGCACCCACCGAGACAGCCTCAAACACACTTTCGAGGATCATGGCTTGAAAAACGACAATCCCCCCGCTCCCGCAAAATTCATCAAGAGCCGGTTATCAAGAGCAATGAAAGCCCGGGCTCGCATGCGTCAACAGCACAGAATTCGGTCCCTTTTCGTCGCGAGGAATAAATAGACATGTTCAAAAAAAATATCGGCAAGAAGAATCTGGTCGGTCTTGATATCGGATCGAGTTCGGTGAAAGCAGTGGAACTTCAAAAGAAGGGGAACAGCCTACACCTGGTGAACCTCGGCTTTGAAAACCTGCAAACTGACACGATTGTTGATGGGCAGATTATGGAGCTCAACAACGTTTCAAACGTCATCACCAGTATCTTCACAGAGCACCAGATCAAGACCTCGAGGATCGCCGCGGGAGTTAGTGGCCATTCGGTGATCGTGAAGAACATCGTGCTGCCGCAGATGAGCGAGGACGAACTGCAGGAGTCGTTCAGTTGGCATGCCGAAGAGCACATTCCTTTTGACATCACGGATGTGAATCTTGACTACCAGGTTACCAGCAGTTCTTCCGATGCGTTGAACGTGTTGATGGCCGCATGCAAGAGCGACAAGATCGCTAATGTCAAACAAGCTATTCAGTTGGCCGGCAAGCAGCCAGTGATAATTGATGTAGACGCTTTCGCGCTACAGAATTGTTACGAGTTGAACTACCAACCAAAGCCAGGCGACGTCGTGGCCTTACTCAACATCGGCGCCGCCACCATGAATATCAACATCCTCAACGGCATTCGTTCCGTGTTTGCGCGCGATGCTTCGGTCGGCGGCAGCCAATACACGAGTTTGCTGCAAAAAGAATTGGGCCTGACTTTCGAGCAAGCGGAATCAGTCAAACGTGGTTTCCCTTTACCGGAAGGCATTGAAGCGCGGCCCATCCAACCGATTATCGAGACGGTCTCCGACATTCTGGCGTTAGAGATTCGCAAGACCATGGATTTCTACCGCGCGACCGCGGAGGAGAGCGAAGAAGCAATTCAGCGCATCCTGATCTCCGGTGGTGGCTCGAAGCTGCCCGGACTTCCTGAGTATCTCTCGAAGCGATTCGAGATACCGGTCGAACTGTTTGATCCGTTTCGGCAGATACAAGTCGACGGCCGGAAATTTGATCCTGACTACATGAAAGAGATCGTTCCAGACATGGCAATCGCCGTCGGTCTCGCTTTGAGAGGAGTGGAAGCGGCATGATCAAGATAAACCTACTTGAATCCATTACGGATCGACCGACGGGCGCAGCCTTAGTTGAATCGAAGGTGGCGACGCCCAGAACCCAGACGCTGCTGTTGGCGCTAACGGTGTTCGCACTACTCGTATTGGGCGCAGGTTACGATTACGTAAATGCGAAATCGAACCATGAAACGGCCCAGCGCGAAGTTGAAAATCAACGGCGGATAAATCTCCAGATGCTGGCGGTAAACAAGGAACAGGCTGAGCTGGAGAAGAAGGCCCAGGACATTCAGGGACGTATTGATGCGATTAAGAACCTGCGGCAGTCGCAACAGGGACCAAGCGCCGTTCTGCGTGAAATCAAGGCTCGCTTTGATAGCGTTCCGGGGCTCTACCTCAAGAGTTTGGACCAGAAAGATGGCCTGCTCACAATCAAGGGAGTTTCGCCGAATGAGTTTGCCGTCACTAAATTCGGCCAGAGCCTGGAGTTCTCATCAGGCCTGTTTACCAACCTCAGCATTGAAACGCAGCGCGAAGTAGTTACTCGGGAAGCGGCCGACAAGAGCGCACCAGTGACTAACCCGAATCTGCCCCCACTCGAGGTTGTCGGCTTCACGGTCACGTGCAGCTACGGCAAAGGTCAGCCGCAAACCGCGGCGACTGCCACCACTAGCCAGGTAGCGAAGAAGTAGACACCTCGCCTGACGTCAGACCACACCCGCCAACAAGATTGGGGGAAGGAACTAAAACAGATGAAAATCGGTAACCTTCAAACGATGCCCTGGTACCTGCGCCTGGTAGTTTTCGTCGCAGTGGCCACCGTGATGTACGCGGGCTTTTGGTATTTTGTCACCAAGCCGACGCGCGCCGAAACCAAAGCTCTCAACGATGAGATCGCTCAGCTGCTGCCGAAAAACGCCCAGGCCCAAATCGCTTCGCAGCGACTCAGTGAATTCCGCGCTCTCTATAAAACCAGGGAAGAGGAATACGAGGAACTGAAAGCCCTGTTGCCCGAACAGCGCGAGCTGACGATGGTATTGCAGGGTGTTCAGGATCGTGCGCGCAGCAACGGTCTGGTGCTTCGCAAGTTTCTGCCGAAGGACGATATTCAGGAAGGGAACTACAGTGGCAAGAAGATCGAAGTCAGCGTTACCAGTTCCTTTGCTTCGTTGCGCGCCTTCTTCGACCATCTCGCGCGTTATCAACGCATCGTCTCGGTCACTAACTTTCAGTTGAGCCAGGCTGAAAAGGCGACGTCAAGAGGAACGGTGGATGCCACGTTTGACTTGACCGCCTATTACGTCTCAGCCGAGAAACTACAGAAACCAGTCGCGACCCAGCCGGCCGGTACTCCTGCTGCCCCCGCAACGCCGGCGGCGAAATCCAATCAATAACTCTCGTCCGGACTCAGAACAAAGCTCGCCAGGAACTTAATCATCATGAACCAAAAAACGAAATCACTCCGTAACGGGACTGCGGCCCTGCTGATAGCTGCGGGCTTCACGCTCGGCAGCGTCGGGTTAACCGCCAGCGCCCAGGATAAGACAGACTCCAAGCCGGCGCCTGCTCGCTCCACTTCCGGCGGTCGGGATCCCTTCAAGCGTTATGAGCCTCCACGTGCCGCAGCGCCTAAAAAGAGCACTCTGGTTGTTCCGCCCTCGGTTCAGCAACGAATTGAGGAGTACAAAGCGCAGAAGCAGAATGCAATGAGAACGCGAACTGCCGCGCCGAAGCCGACGACCGCGTTCCTTTTGAGCGAAATGCAAGTGGTGGGAATTTCCCGCTCTCCTCGTGGTTACGCAGCCATTGTGGAAGCCTCGCCAATAAAGTTGGCCTACGTAATTTATCCCGGCGAAAGGTTTTATGACGGCCAACTGGTGGCAATCGAAGACAACCGCCTCGTGTTTCGGCGCGAAACGGTTTTCACTAACGGCAAGCGTGAACGCTCGGTTGAAATGAAGCCTCTTCGCCAAGCCAGTGTCGTCGACGCGATGGCGGCGGCGAAAGTGGCCCCTGCCAATAGCTCTGCTGAACCGGAAAAGAAAACTGAAGACGCAGCAGCGCCCAAACCTCAGTAGTTCCTTTCGAACCGGCCCCGGTTCGAGATCCTTCCGCGCGCAACTCGCCCTCTAGCCTGATAGAAAGGCAAGCCTGCGCCGTTTGACAATCAACCCCGGATTAGCCGCGTTGTGCGGCGCGCGCTTTTGGCTGAAAGGCCGGTGAGCGTAGCGTGTGGCGGTGGAATCCAGCAATTCCCTTAAGGAGGGAAAAGATGCCTTATCAGTTTGCCATCAACAATGCCATCAAGAGGACCACGCTCGTCCTGGTATTCATGCTCTGCAGCGCAAGTTTTTTGGCCGCTGCTGAAGAGCCCAACACGCTTCCAGCGGGCGAGCCCGCGGCCGTCGTTGCCAAAGTCGACGACTCCGTGGCTCAGCAGCAACCTTCACCGGCCCCAATGGCCGCGCCAGGTACCGCAGTTCCCCAATCGCAGCAGGGACGCCAGTATGGCCACCCCGGCTTCGTGGGTGAGCCGATCAATTTAAATGTCGTCAATGCGGATATTCGCGACATCCTTAACTACATCACCGAACAGTACAGCGTAAACTTTGTCATCGACTCCTCCGTTGTGGCAGTGCCGGTGACAGTCAACGTTCAGGATGTTCCGTGGAATGTGGCGCTAGATGCCGTACTCAAGGCCAACCGCCTTGGCATTGAATCTGATGGCAACATCCTGCGAGTGGCGACGACCGAGGTGCTGGCCAAAGAATCAGCTACTCAAAGGGTCATTAACGATTCGCGGCTCGATGCTTCACCACTCGTCACCGAGTTTATCCGTTTGAATTACGCGCGCGCCTCGGGAACCCTGGCGCAGGCTGCTGGTTCGACTGGAGGCTTTTCTGGTGGTGCAACCAACCTGAGCTTCAGCGGTGGCGCTGGTGGCGATGCGACTGGTGGCAGTGGCGACCAGGGTTTGTTGCCAATCATTTCTCGCCGGCTGTCGCGTCGTGGTTCGATCGAAGTAGATGGTCGCAGCAATACATTAATCATCACTGACGTTCGCGAGAACATCGATTCGATTCGCCAACTGGCGGCGATTCTCGATCAACCGGAACCGCAAGTGGAAATTGAAACGCGCATCGTGATCGCACAGCGTAACTTCAGCCGCGACCTCGGCGCTCAGCTTTCCGCGGGCGTAATCAATCTCGGCCGCGGTGGCTTGGCGAACATCTCATCGCTGCCGGCCAGGAGCGGTGGCGCCGGTGGAGGAACCGCCTTGCAAAGTGGTCCGAATCCGTTCGGTGTTTTCGGCGGTCTTGCCGGAACGAATCAACCTTTGGGTTCACTTGGGGCCGCAGCCGCAAGCACTGTGATCGGTTTGACCACTGGTCTCTTCGGCACTGCGCAGATTAGCGCGGCCATCACCGCTGCGGAATCCCGCGGCGAAGCGAAAACTGTCGCCACTCCGCGCGTGACGGCATTGAACAATCGCCCGGCGCAAATCGAAAGCGGTTCGCAGATTCCGGTGCAGACTACGCAAGCGGCCAGCGGCACAGCAGTGGTGACCACCACCTTCGTTTCCGTTCCGTTGCGTCTCTCGATCACTCCGCAGATTACTGACGTAGGTACGGTCATCCTGCGCGTCACGATTGAAAATAACACCATCAACACGGGGATCGCTGTTGGCGGCGTCCCGGGAATTGACACGCAGCGCATGCAGACTGAAGTGTTGGTTCCAGACGGCGGCACGACAGTTATGGGTGGCGTCCTGGCTGACACTGAAGGTACGACTCGTCAGCGCACGCCTGGTCTCGCCTCAATCCCGGTTGTCGGCAATCTCTTTAAGCGTAAACTGGTTACCAAGCAGAGCAGTGAAATCCTGTTCTTCATCACTCCGCACATCTATCGTCCTGACTACCAGGGCAAACCGATCAGCGGTACGGTGAGCAATGGCCCGCGCACGCTTCAAATCTCGCAGCCGGTGCCCTTGGGCAATCCGCAGAGCAACACCCCAACGCCGACGCAGTTGCAACAGCAACAGCAGGCTCCGCAAACTAACCCCAACTCTCCGCAGCTTCTAAACGCACCGTCACCAAATGCTCCTGGCGCAGCCACTCCTTCGGCCCGTCCCGGAACTCTTGGTGGTCAGCGTCCCTAAGGAGGTCGCCAGTGTTTAAGGAAGTATTGGAAACGATTATTGAGCACACCGAGGGCAGCCTCGGTGCGCTCATTATGGGTCTCGACGGAATTGCAGTTGAGAGGTCGTTAAAGAAGGAAGGCCATGAAGCGAACCTCGATATTGCGGCCGCCGAATTTACGTCCCTGGTAAAGAGCGCACAGCGCGCTGGCAAAGACACTGGACTCGGCGACTTGCGTGAGCTGGTGATTTCGCTGGAGGGCGCAATAGTCCTGATGCGGCTGCTGAGTCACGAATATTTCGTGGTCCTGGCGATCAGTCCGGAAGGTAACCTCGGCCGCGCGCGTTTTGAGTTACGCAAAGCTGAACTTCAAATCGCCAACGAGTTCGCGTTGTAGAAACCAACTCGACAAGCTGATACTAAGCAGGCCGCTTCTCGGGAGCGGCCTTTTTTTATGGCAGGCGAACGAAGTTCATTCCGCGTTGGATGATTCTTTGGCGCCGAGCCACCCGACGTGGGTTCACGCGCGGATTGAACACGGTTCGCGGGTTGGGGATCATGGCTGACAGAAACGCAGCCTGGTTCGCATTGAGCGCGCTCGCTGGTTTGTGGAAATAGAACTGCGAAGCCGCCTCCGCGCCGTAAACACCGTCGCCCCATTCGATTACGTTCAAATAGATTTCCAAAATGCGGCGCTTCGGAAGATTACGCTCGAGAAACACAGTCAGGATTGCCTCCTGCCCTTTGCGAAAAAACGATCGCCGCGAGGACAGGTAGAGGTTCTTAGCTAGTTGCTGGGAGATTGTGGATGCACCGCGTTTAAACTCCGGGATGGTAGGTAGCCAGTCGTCGTTTTCGCCCTCTTTTTTCGCTTCCTGGGCAGCGTTCTTCAGGGCTTCGTCGTAGGCCTTCTGAATCGCCTGGTAATCAAACCCATTGTGAGTGGCGAAGTTTGTATCTTCACCGGCGAGCACGGCGCGCTGCAGGTTGGGCGAGATGCGATCCAGCGTCACCCAAACCTGGTACCGTTTCGGGTCTTCACCGCGCCCGCGCGCTTCATTCATACGTGCTTCGATCAGCGAGGTTGAGACCGGATTGCCCGCTTCCAAATGTGAAATGTTGATCCACATGATCGCTTCGTATCCGACGAGGCCGATCAGTAGTCCAAGGATGACGAGAAATATTGTCTTAAGAATTCTTCGCATTCGAAAGGATGGAACTACCTGGAACGTTGTCGCGGATCGAGATACTCGCGCAGACCGTCGCCAATAAAGTTAAAGGCCAAAACCGTGAGCGCGATCGCAATCCCGGGAAATATCAACGCGTGGGGCGCTGCCTGTAGCGTTGAGAGATCACGAGCCTCTTCAATCATCACGCCCCACGAAGGCGCGGGTGGCGGCACGCCAAGTCCGAGGAATGACAACGCCGCTTCAGACAGCACCGCGCCAGCCATCCCCAGACTTGCCTGCACGATTAATGGTTGAATCGCGTTCGGCAGAATGTGAATAAAAAGAATCCGCGCATCCCCGGCGCCGAGTGCCCGCGCTGCCTGAACGAAGTCATACTCGCGCACCTTCAACACCTGGCCGCGAATCAAACGCGCATAGCCAACCCAACCAATGATGCACAGCGCAAAGATCAGCTTGTTTAGACCAGCGCCGAGGAAAGCGACCATGGCAATTGCCAGCAGCAATCCTGGAAACGCCAAAAAGACATTGAAGACATAGCCGGAAATGATGCGGTCGATCCAGCCGCCGTAATAGCCAGCGAGGGCCCCAAGCAAAGTTCCGACAACGGCGGAAACTGATACGACCACCAGACCCACCTCGAGTGAGATTCGCGATCCGAATACTACGCGCGAGAAGATGTCGCGGCCAGTGGCGTCCGTGCCGAAGAAATACTGCGCGCTGGGGGGCAGATAACGAATCGACAAGTTTGTGGCGCCGACGTCATGAGTGGCAATCCACGGCGCGAATATCGCCACGATCACCAGGAGGGCTACGATCACCAGGCCAATGTAAGTTAAGCGGTTCATAACGAGTGAAAAGTGATAAGTGAAAAGAAATTAGTGATAAGTAATAAGTAACAAGTAATAAGTGAACGCTGTCACTCTTAACTCATCACGTTTCACCGCAACAGCGCTTTTCACTGGATTCTTATCCTGGGGTCCAACCAGCGATAGACCATGTCAGTTAGCATATTCGCGGCGATGTACGTAATGCTGATCACCAATACACATCCCTGGACCACGCGGTAGTCTCGCTTGCCAATTCCATCGTCGACTAACAACAGCCCCAACCCCGGCCAGCCAAAAATTTTCTCGGTAATAATCGCGCCCGCCAAAAGCACGCCCAGCTGAAGGCCCAGCACGGTGACCACCGGAATCAGTCCATTCTTCAAGACGTGTTTGTAAACCACTTTTGTCTCGCTCAAACCCTTGGCTCGCGCGGTCCGCACGTAGTCTTCGCCTAATTCTTCGATCACCGACGAGCGGACCATGCGGGTGAGGATCGCGGATAGGGCTGCACCCAAGGTCACCGCCGGTAGAATCAGATAGGTGATGTCGAAGCCACCCGAGGGTGGCAAGAGGTTTAGTTTTACGGCAAACACATAAACGAGCAGGGGACCAATCACAAAACTTGGCAGACTAATCCCAACTAACGCGACCGCGGAAGCGAGATTGTCCATCCACGTCCCACGGTGTTTCCCGGCAAAAACGCCGAGCGGAATTGCGATCATCACGGCGATCAATAGTGACGCCACCGCGAGCTGGACTGTGGAACCGAAGCGCGAATTCAGAAACGCTGTAAATTTTTGCGACCAGGGTGCGGTTTCCGGAGTCGAACAATTCTGAAAGATGGCCTTCGCTACCGGACAATCAGTGCGAAAGGATTTGCCCATGTCGCCATGGAGGAGATCGACCCAGTATTCCGTGTACCGATTGTTGGCGCCGTGCCACTGAAAATGCCGGCTGTCCTCTGCGTCGCGCGGGAAGGAAAAAAAGAAAGGTGGTCGATCGAGTCCGTGTTTCTGGCGAAACTGCTCAAACTGCTCCGGCGTCGCCTGCTCACCCAAAACTGAAACTGCCGGATCGCCGGGAACAAGTTCGATCAGCAAGGTTACCAGCGAGACGACGGTCCAAACGACTAGCAGGAAAATCGCGAAGCGCCGAAGCGTGCCGAAGAGTTTGTGCTTGAAAACTGAGCGCACTCTGACGTGATCCTAAAAAGGAGCAAAGTTGGAATTCCGGTGGATAGTAACATAGCGGGTGGGACGCTAGTGGCGGCCGAGGAAGGGCCGGCAAAATAAGAACGTAGCCCGGAAGGAAAACCTACTGAAGTGCGTGGCCCCGACAACCGCGCGCTCCTGAAGGTCGGCCCACGGGCTACGCTCTAATGGTGGCAATCGCCTCGGCGCTTGCCACCAATCTCATTTCTCAATCGGGCGCTTACCAAGGTGGAGCGCCGCAACTCCGTTCGTCAGATTGCGATAATTGACGTCCTCAAATCCCGCAACTCTCATCAGGGTTGACAACTTTTCCTGATCAGGGAAATTCGATACGGAATCTGGCAAATATTCATATGCGCACCGCGAACCACTGAGCAGACCTCCAACAACCGGCAACAGCTTCGTGAAGTAAAACCCGAACAGGCCACGAAAAACAGCCGACTTCGGAGTAGAAAACTCTAAAACTGCAACCGTGCCGCCCGGCCTGAGTACTCTCAACAATTCTTTCAATCCGGCTTCAACGCTCGCGAGATTTCGCAGCCCAAACGCGATGGTCGCCCCATCAAATGAAGCATCGCCAAACGGTAGCGCCAGGGCGTCGCCCTCAATGAACGGAACCTTCGCGCCGCGCTTCAAACTCTTGTCCGCGGCGATTTCCAACATGGGCCGGCAGAAGTCCAAACCAGTAACGCTCGCATTACCACCCGCGGTGAGCGCTAGTGAAAGATCGCCAGTTCCGCAGGCTACGTCTAACACGCGAACCGCGTCTCCAGATAAGTTTCGGTAAAGCGTTTTCGTTAACAAGCGCCGCCACCGCTTATCAATATTGCCGGAGAGCAGGTGATTTAAGAGATCATAGCGGCCCGCGATGCTCGCAAACATCTCGCGAACTTGAAACGCTTTGTCGTTATGGGTCGCGCTATCGCTGTCAAAGTGGTCAGGCACAGTTAACGAGATGTTAGTGACGACGTGGTTGCAAGGAAGTTGCGAATGATTTGCGATTACTCAGGCTTCGAAGGATTTCTGTTTGCGGGTTTGTTTGAGTTTGGACTCGACGTGGTGTTTGTCTTTGGCACCGGCGTTGAGACGGCTTTAGCATCGATTTCACCCAGGACTTCGACCTTACCCAATTTCTCGATCTGATTCTTAACGAGTTCCGAATTCCCGACGACGACGCTGGCAATGCCGCGTTCGTCGACCAATCGCGCAGCGGCCCGACGCAAATCCTCAGCGGAAAGCGCACTCAACGCGCGCGCCTGGTCGGCAGCGGTGGCGAGCTTGTAAGTGTCGATGTCCAACCATGACTCCGCGAGTCCGTCAGGCTTCGCCAATTCCTTGTTGACTAGCGTGACTGCTTCATTTTTTGCCTGCTCCAACTCGGCTGCGGTAACGGGTTCGGAAGCCAGAGACTTTAAGACTTCGCGCGCGGTCGAAAGAGTTTTGCCGGCTAGCAGGTTGTCCACTGTCGCTCCCATTACAAACATCCCTGGGAGAGCAAACGCGTCGCGCCTCACAAAAATTGGACTGCGGCCCAACTCAGGAAGTCTCCGTTCCCAACGCTGACGCGCGACGATTGCGAGCAGAGTCGCCGACGCGGCATCCGGGTCCTGTCGCGAAAAGCCTCTGACCGCGAGTCTGATTTCAACACTCTGATCCGAGGGCGCATTAATTACTAAAGTTCGCGGATCGGGCGCGCCGGGCTGTTTAAACGTGGCGGGAGGCTTCGCTTCATTCTTGTGCCAAATACCTAATAATTGTCGCAACGCCCGTTTCGCGCGGCTCGGCTGCACATCTCCAATAACGACGAGGGTCGCATTGTTGGAATTCAAAAAGC
The DNA here is from genome assembly GCA_031366425.1 of Pyrinomonadaceae bacterium. Lineage (GTDB taxonomy): Bacteria > Acidobacteriota > Blastocatellia > Pyrinomonadales > Pyrinomonadaceae > PSRF01. The sequence continues at coordinate 13,575 of JANLZV010000495.1, forward strand.
GTTCACGCGCGAACATGACATCGCCACGCTCCACGCGTTCCAGCGATTCCACCGTGCCCGTGTACGGCGTTCCGTAAGGAAAATCGCCAAACAGCCGGGCTGCAATCGCGCGGTCGGCAATCGACGCCGGCAGGATACTCGTGTCCTTGAGTATCTTCGTGCGGCCCTCCTTGGCGCGAGCGAGATTTTCAGGTGTTAGCTGCGTGGTAACGAGGGCGGTGCGGAGAATTTCGATCACTCGTTCAAACTCGCGGGCTCGTCCCTGCATCGTGATCGTTATTGAGTCGTAATCAGTCGTCACCGCAAGGCGGCCCTGCATCTCATCAGTGAAATACTCGCGCGTGTTGGCGTCGGGAAACAACATTTCGCCAAGCAGCGCCATGGTTCCAGCCTTACCGGCGAGATCAAAGGCGCCTCCACTATGAATCCGGAGTTTGACCAACAGATCGCCTCCCGATCGAGGCGCCAGGAGAATTTGCAAGTCGTTCAAGAGTCGAATTCGCTCCGGCGCTGGAGTGGACTGAGCTGGCGTACGCGACGGAAGAACAACCAGTAGGCAAACCGTGATTAGCGTTTTTGTTAGGAAACTTCGTGATAGTGCTGGCTTCATATGGATTGCAGGGTTTTACTTCTGAAGAATCTGAAACTTAATTTCGGATTAAGAACCGAGGGAGCAAACATCTTAGATGCGCGATATTTACTCGTCAACCGTTTGGCCTCTAAATGCATCCAACGCCGTGGTTTGAACCGTATTAGCCCCTTCCCAGGGCCTTGAGGGCAGCCAAGCTATCATTGCTAGTCTTGAAACTTCCCAATGCAGGTGTTTGAAATTTGGGAGTGCTAGCGCAAATAGTTTGAAGGAAGGCCGTATCCTTTAATCGTTTGGCGGTAATACTAGTAGGAAGCGATTCCTACAGAATCGAGTGCCGATTGCCAGAGAGAACCACAGACGAACTTTTGCTACAAAGAGCAGGAGCTGGTGATCGAGCCGCTTTCCTTGAGTTGTATGAAATTTATCGTGCGCCGGTTTTTCGTTTTGCTTACCGGCTGACTGGAACCGTCGAGATGGCTGAAGACATAACCCACGATTGCTTTCTGAGCCTGATGAAGAAGTCAGAGAATTTTGTTCCCGGGCGCGCGTCCCTGCGGACCTATCTTTTCTCAGCGGTGCGCAACCTTTGGCTCAAGCAGTTAAGGAAACTTGGAAGAGAATCGGCAATCGACGATCTGGACAGCGATGAGATTTTCATCGTTAACGCCGAACCGCTCGGGCAGTTATTAGATCATGAGCTTTCACAGAAGGTGCAGGAGGCGATTGCAAGGCTATCGCCACTACAGCGCGAAGCTTTGGTTTTGTTCGAGTACGAAGGCCTCTCGCTAAACGAGATTGCCGGCCTGGTGGATACAGACGTTGGGGTAGTGAAGGCACGTCTCCATCGAGCTCGCGAGCGACTCAGACAGGCGCTCCTGCCTTATTTGAATACTAATCGGGAAATTGTTACTTTGGGGAGGGCTTGAGATGAGCCGGAGCATTGAGTCTGGAGAACCCGAAGACAAGTTTGTTTCTGAAGTCGAACTGAGGAATGTACTGGAGCGATGGATTGCTCCTGAGCCTTCAAAAGCTCTCGATCAGCGAATTGCAAACAGTTATCATATGGAATTTGGAAACGCTGAGACATTCGGTTCAGCACTGTTCTCCCAAAGCAAAAAAGAGGTAGTGACGATGAAGCTTTGCTCCACATGTAAAGAGGAATTTGCGGACAAATTCAGTTTTTGTCCGGTGGATGGAACTCCTTTGCTGGCCCCCGTCGCCGCAGTTGCAGAGCCGGAGTTATTTTCGATTCCGGCACCGGCAATAGTGGCCGAGCCCGTCGCAGTGAGCGCGCCAATGATGGCCGCCGCGGCGACTGCGGGTGGCGCAGCTCTCGCGCAACGCGACGATTTTCATTTCACATTTATGGATGACGCCGGCTTGTTTTCGCGTTTGGCTGACGTCTTGAAGGGCGTCGCGCACGAATCGGAATTAACCTGGCCCGAGTTTAAAAAGGATCCATTTGGGTTCACGAAGCGTGGAGTCGTTGGTTATAGCCAGGCAGGATGGCGAGTGCTGTCGCAACCGAATGTGGCGACCGGTATTTTAAGCGCCATGGCGATATTGATCGCGGTAATCGTAGGCGTGTTCATGATTGACAGATTTCAGAAGAAGCAGGATCTGGCAAAGGCGAATCAGGAAGAACTGATCGTCGAGAACATGGTGGATATTCCTTCGGAACAGCCGACGCCTGACGAGGGCACTGCTGGATTGAACAAAGGCAAGGGTGGCGGCAGCAAACCAGTACAGGAGAAGGCCGGCGGTGGTGGCGGCGGCGGTCGTCAGGATCCGAAGCCCGCATCGTTTGGAAAAACTCCCCAAGCATCGTTAACTGTTCCGCAAGTCGTAGCTCCCGATCCGAAACCGCCCACGATCAAGAATCCGGCTTTACCAGTGGCCGCAACCTTGGTTGGCGATCCGATGTTGATTCCACCCGATGCGCGCGTACTGCCTTACGGTCTGCGTGACTCAAAGAGTAAAGACCCTTCTTCCGGACCCGGCACCGGCAATGGCATGGGCACCGGAACGGGCGGAGGTATGGGGCCCGGTGAAGGCGGTGGTCTTGGACCAGGCCGTGGCGGCAATGTCGGTGGCGGCGATCGTAATGATGGCGGCGGTGGACCAGGCGGCGGAGGCG
>JANLZV010000541.1:0-6830 GCA_031366425.1 Pyrinomonadaceae bacterium
GAAACTTAGCGTCGAGATGGGCAAGAGTTCAACGAGTGACACCGCAAACTCGGACAAAGAAGCCGGCGATCCAACGCGCATGGTTTACTCGCGCGAGAATCATTTGCTCGGCGATCATTCGATCACGAATGGCCGCAGCGAATCGGAGCGCATCAGCCACGTAGTTGTTTTTGACGGCCAGTCGTTGAAAGGCCCAACCGGAAGCGACGCTATTCTAAAGATGGCGGATACTGCAGTTGAGAATGTCGCGTCACCGGCGAAGGGCGGTCGAGCCGCAGGGCGAGCCCAGGCAGTGGCTTTCCGTTTGGGGAAAGGGCGCGTCATCGTGCTTGGCGACGCGGCAATGCTTTCCGCGCAGATCACCGGCACCGACAATCGACCGTTCGGTATTAACATTCCCGATATTGATAACCGGCAACTCGTGCTGAATATCATGCACTGGCTCTCGGGCTTGTTGAAGTAGGCGGACAGCGTTAAGGAGTTACCAATGTATCGACCGCTCAGAAATTTCGTTTCATTCTTTTTGATTCTCGCCCTCGCAGGATTCGCGGCCGCGCAGATGAAGTCTGACCCGACGGGAACCTGGGCCGGAGCGATGACAACGGACGTCGGACCAGGCGGGTTGGAAATCAAACTCGCAGCTGACGGTTCAAAGTGGAACGCCGACCTGAAGTTGCGGCTTGAGGGTCAGGAAATAAATCCCACGGTTCGTGAATTGAAGATCGCAAACGGCGAGATCTCTTTCGCGTTTGATCTGGATCGTAACACTGCGAAAATGCGCGGGCAGTTTGTGGGCGACCAACTGAAGGGAACGATTGAAGTCTTCCGAGGTGAACGGAGCATCGGTCGCGGAACCTTCACCCTCGCCTTCGGTGGCCAGATGCCCCCGTTGCAGGCACAGCAGGGCGGCGGTCAGGTCGCTGATACGAACTTCGACGTTAAGGTGGCCCGGCCTGCTTACAAAACAAATGGGCCAAGAGTTTTGTTCGATGAAGCGCATAACAACTTTCACACTGCCGGCGGCCGCTACAAGCCTTTTGCGGATCTGATCACTAACGACGGCTTTCAGGTGATTTCCAACAAGCAATTGTTTACCCGCGCGGCGTTGAATGGCTATCGCGTGCTAGTAATTTCCAACGCACTCGGCAAGCCGCGCATGAACGATCCTGGTGCCGGCAGCCCCGCCTTCACTGAGGCGGAAAGCGATGCGGTACGCGATTGGGTGAAGGGCGGAGGTGCATTGCTGTTGATTGCGGACCACGCGCCGATGGGTTCAGCAAATCAGATTTTGGGAAAACGTTTTGGCGTAGACATGAGCAAGATGTTTACCGTCGATAACCAAAACTACGACGTGGAGTCAGAGAATCCGGGCTTCATCGTTTACACGCGCGACAGCGGGCGGCTGGCGGACCACGCCGTGACTCGCGGTCGCAATGCGACGGAACGAGTGAACAAGATCATCACGTTTACCGGACAGTCTCTCAAAGGCCCGTCGAACGCAGTCGCGTTTCTTAAGCTTTCTGACACCGCTTTCGACACCATGCCAGGAGAGAACGCGAAACCCATTTCGGCCGCTGGTCGGGCGCAGGGTCTGGCATTGAAGTTTGGGAAAGGGCGTGTGGTGGTGATGGGCGAGGCGGGGATGCTTTCGGCGCAACTCATCGGGCCGCAACGAACGCCCTTCGGCATGAATCGGCCGGGCATCGACAATCGTCAACTGGTGCTCAACATCATGCATTGGCTGTCGGGGATTCTTAAGTAAGCAGAAGACAGAAGGCAGAAGGGCAGAAGGCGGAAGGCAGGAGACAGGAGACTGGAGACAGCAGACTGAGGTTGCCTCACTTCTTATGTGGGATACGAAGCGACAAACGATTTGGCTGGCGGCGGGCCTTGTGCTCGGGACGTTCGTGGCTTATTCGGACGCACATGATGAAGATGGAACGTTTGTGCCGCGGTTTTTCATCTTCATGGAAACTCTCGTGCTGATCATCATCGCCACGTTGTTCTACATCTATTCACGAAAGACGCGCCGCTGAATTCAAGATTGCGAGTTAATTCGGTTGCTGCATTGTCTTGGCGCGAACTGTGATTCCCTGATCAGCGGCGACCAACAGGTTTCTGGCTTCCCCAAAGGGCGCACTAGACGGCAGGTAGGAAAGCACATAACGATTCCGTCGCAGCTCATCGCAAATGGCCTTAGCGGCGATCGCCGGCTCTTCAATTGAAAATATTGCGCCCCCGGTTCCCTCCACCAATTTGTCGATCACTTGCTTTGGTTTGGGCACATCGCGACGGATTGCTCCGCGCGTGCGATCCTGCGCCTGGACCGCATAGACGGTGATGTCTTCACGTTGCAACTCCGCGAGGATCTTTTCGAAGGTCGTCTTACTGCCGCGATCCAAGCCGTCGCTGATCACGACGATGATGCGTTTCTGTCCCGGGGTCGACCGCAGCGCCTGATCGATCACCGCAGTGGCGGCGTCAAATAAGTGCGGCTGACCCTTTTTTCTAAAAAGTTTTAGTGACGACTCAATTGACTTCGCGTCGTCGGTCCAATCAGAAACGATCTCCGCCTGTTCGTCGTAGCCCACAATCAAAAGCTTGTCGCCTTCAAAAATTTCGTAGGCAAACTCGCGCGCAGCGCGTTCGAGCTTTTCCACGTCAGCCCTAATCGTCAGCGAGTTGTCGACCAGCAGCACGATGCGCGCCGGCGAAGGATCGGGAGTGAAATTACGAATGGTTTGTTCAATTCCATTATCGTAAACGGAGATTTGCTTGGCTGTAATCGGGGCTGTGGAGTTGTCGGCCCGCTGCGCGAGGATGTTGACGAGCACGCCGCCTTCGCTCGAAGTGGGTTGCCGCCGGCCCGCCTGGGCCATGGTCGTCCCCGACAGGACCAGTAGCCATAGAACCGCTGCAGCCAGGACGATGACGGTGGAAATATGATCCTCAGCAATTCTATTTCTAGAGATTGCCGCTTCCTCGGATTGTGGCTGATACATCGTTCCCTTTAGAAGGTGCGGCTTCAATCACCACTGGGAAGTTTGGTTGTGGAAGCTTTCTCGGAAGTTTTTTTCGATGGGGAGGTTTCTTTAGTTTTCTTCTCGGGCTTGTCTGATTTCTTGTCGTCTTTTTTATCGGCGCCAGCAGCAGTGTCGCGCTCAGCTTTCTCAGCGGCTTTGCGACCGTTGCCGGCGTAATCGGTCACATACCATCCCGACCCTTTAAACTGGATTGCGGATGCTGAAATCAATTTTTCCAAACGACCACCACACTTGCGACATTTCACCGGAGACTTGTCGTTCATCTTCTGCAGGACTTCGAGCCGGTCTTTACACTTCCGGCACTCAAATTCGTATATCGGCATTTATTTCGTGGCGACTCCAGAGGTGAATTCACGATTTGTCATGAGCTTGAATTATACGGAGCGTATCGAAGCCTGACAACTTACCGCCTGTCTGACTGATCGCTTTCGGCTTTTACCCAACAGGAAAACTATCTAAAACAAACGAAATCAAGCGTCAGATTGAACGGACAAATTTGCGTTCTTTGGGTTGCCAGCCTCACGCCGGTGGTTGGTTTAAGTACATCACAATGAAGGCTTTAGGCGCACACTTTGGTGTCGAAAAAGAGCAACCAATACCACACCTGTTCCATCTCAATGCCGGTCTCGATTTCAAGTTCTTTGTAATCGGTTCCACCGTGCGTAGCACAGGTTCCGCGGAAGCGGAATGTAATCTTGATGGTCCATGGACCATCGCTCACATGGAGAAACCACTGAATGAAGTTTGCCCGAAGTATTCCCCGCTGGCGTGCTGTGAAGTTTGCGCCTTTCGTAATTATCTCGCTTTTCTTTTTCACTAATCTGACAGGATTTTGCTTTAGTCCGGTATTGGCTCCCGTCAGCGCGAGCCCCCTGGTAGAGACCATTCCGGCCGATATTCCTTCATCTTGCGATCCAGCTCTCGATTGGATTATCTATCGCGCCGGAGAAAGCGAGGGAGTTGATCCACGCTTTATTCATGCTGTTATTCAACAAGAGTCGCGTTACCAAACCCGTGCGCTTTCACCTGCCGGTGCTCAGGGCCTGATGCAACTCATGCCGGCTACCGCCAAAAGATTCGGCTGCGACGACGTTAACGATCCGGAGTCGAACATCAAAGCTGGAACCAGGTATCTGAGCTGGCTGCTCAAGCGGTTTGAAGGAAACGTGGAACTGGCCCTCGCCGGATATAACGCGGGCGAAGGCGCGGTCGATAAGTACAAGGGCATTCCGCCTTACAAAGAAACTCAGAATTACGTCATCAAAATCACGGCTAACTACGGCAAGACGTTTCACCCCGTCCTCTCACCGGAAGATGCGAAGCTCGCTTTTCACCTGGTGCCTAGCCCACTGCCGGTAATGACCAGCACGTTGTTGTAATCACCAGCAGTAGCTTCAGGGCTTTGAGGGCGCGCTAAGTAGTGGGTCAGTTTGATGTCCGATAAGCTTCAGCTTGTCGTAACGCCTCGACAAACTGAAGTTTGTCGGACATAGGTGACGAAACTGACCACTACCGCGCGCTAGCTTCTTTTGCAAGTTAGCGCGCCGTTCGTTATGATCCGGCCCGAATTAACCCCGATGTCAGACACTGCCATATCCCTTTCTCTCGAACGCAAGATCAAGATGCACGAGGCGCGTGAAGGTATTATCAACCGCCTCGCCTTGACGCTGCCGACGACTATCAATCTTGATCGTTTTCTCAACGTAATTGTTTCGGAACTTGGGAGGATGATGAATGTCGATCGCTGCGACGTTATTCAATTAACGTCTCCCAGCGAATTGCGAATCAGTCACGAATGGCGGGCCAGTACCGACGTGCCGTCCAGCCTCGGCACTGCGATCCCACTCGATCTGCGGCAACTCTCCCAGCATGTAGACATCACCAAGCCGATTCGTCTCGACGACACTTCCGCGCCCGGCCTCGATCAGAAAGTCAGATTTCTGGCGAAGAGCCTGGGAACGCGCTCGCTGCTGGTGGTCCCGGTCGTGATGGGTGGAGACGTGCTTGGTCTGGTGGGCATGCACACCACTCGGACGCCGCGCGCGTGGCTTGACGACGAAGTCGTTTTCCTTGAATCGATCGCGCGGCAAATCGCCGTGGGTTATCAATACACGCGTCTCTATACGGACAAGGAACGCGAAGCCGAGACCAAGCGCGCGCTGCTGGAAATTGCCAATGCGCTCAACGCACGTTCAGATTTTCGCGAGGTTTCTTCGCTCGTGCTTGAGCGCGCCATCACCCTCGTCGGCGCGGACTACTCCGCACTCGGTGTGCTCGATCCCAAAGGCGGACAAATTAGCCTGGTCGCGTTTAAAGCCGCGCCGCACGCTACGATCGATTCCGTTCAGGGACTGATCGACGAGCACGCGCAGTCTTTGGATATCACCGAATTTCCCGCGGCGATGGAAGTTTTGGCCGAAGGCAAGACCCTGCGATTGCTCGATAAAGACCTGCCATTTCCATTTCGATTGATGTTCAACTCAATCCTCGGCGGACGCGCTGCCCTCGTGGCGCCGGTGCGAGTTGGCGGGCAAACGTTTGGCATGCTCGGACTCGTTTGGAGCGAAGCGCGCGACGGATTTCAGGATCACGAAGTAGCGCTCGTTGAGGGCATTGCTGATCAAATCGGTACTGCCCTCGAGCGCGATCAATTGTCCGCCGAAGTGATGCACCTGCGGAGCGCGTTGCATGAGCGGCACGGCGAAGACCGGATCATCGGGCAAACTCGGGAGATTCGCCGCGCGATCGAGCTGGCGTTAAGCGTGGCTGACACCCAAACGACCGTGCTGATTCAGGGAGAGTCGGGGACCGGCAAGGAGTTGCTGGCTAATCTGATCCATTACAACTCGGGCCGCGAAGATCAGCCTTACGTAAAACTAAACTGCGGCGCGATTCGTGAGACCCTGCTCGAATCAGAACTCTTCGGGCACGAGAAAGGCGCGTTTACTGACGCGCGCGCGCGCCGCCAAGGTCGTTTTGAAGAAGCAAATGGCGGAACGCTGTTTCTTGATGAAGTGGGCGAGATGAGTTTGTCAGCCCAGGTGCGGCTGTTGCGCGTCCTGCAGGATGGCGAGTTTACCCGCGTGGGCGGCAGCGAACTTTTGAAAGCCGACGTCAGGGTGATAGCCGCCTCCAACGTCGATCTGGAAAAGGCCACCGAGCTGGGTAGCTTCCGCCGCGATCTCTATTATCGTCTGTCGGTCTTCCCGATTCAGTTGCCAACCTTACGCGAACGTCCCGAAGACATTCATCCGTTAGTGATCCATTTCCTCGAGCACTACAAACAGAAAACCGGCCGCTTCATCTCCGGCATTTCGAAGGACGCGCTGCAGGCTTTGATAACTTACGAATGGCAGGGGAACGTGCGCGAACTGGAAAACGCGATCGAACGCGCCGTGATCATTGCTTCGGGCCGGCAGATCGAACTTGAGGATCTCCCGGTAACCATCGCCAAGATCGCTTTACAGGAACAGGACCGCATCAAGGTGGAACGCGCCCGTGCCGCCAGCGAGGGACGCACAACCACGTTTGAATTTACCGTGCCGTCTTCAATGGATGAGATCGAGCGACTGGCAATTGAGGCGACTCTCGACTACACCAAGGGCGACAAAACTCATGCCGCTCGCGCTCTCGGCATTGGACGGAAAACTATCTATCGCAAACTCGAACAATATAACGGCGGGCCCAGCGAAGACTAATTTCCCGTGGCCCATCATCTTGCGCCGTTTCCTCGGCTTTTGTTATAGTCCCTACCTGAAAACACTTCATTGCTAATTAACCCCCGCA
>JANLZV010000537.1:0-2465 GCA_031366425.1 Pyrinomonadaceae bacterium
AGTAGTGGGTCAGTTTGATGTCCGATAAGCTTCAGCTTGTCGTAACGCCTCGACAAACTGAAGTTTGTCGGACATAGGTGACGAAACTGACCCACTACCCACTCTTGAGGTAGTGCTTCCGCAACTTACAAGCGATGTCGCGGCCACCGCACTTGCGTTGAGAAATGATTCAACGCCTGACTGTCTAATGACGGTAGTTTGCTGTTTTAGGATATGATGGTGAAACGATGAAGCGGGTCACTGAATTAGTTGAAGCTGGAATCGAAGTCGGTCAACGTCCTCGAATCGGCATCACGATGCGCCTGGAACTGGAGACTGATCGGTTCTATCTGGCGAGGCATTATAGCGAAGCAGTAGAGGCCGCCGGCGGAGTTCCGGTCCATATCAGTCTCATTCCGGAGGCTCAGTACATTGCGCGAGTGATGGACGAGCTCGACGGCGTGTTGCTTCCGGGTAGCGATTCCGACGTTGATCCCTTGCGCTATGGCGCTGAGCCACATCCTAGACTCGGCACCGTTCAGCCAATTAAAGACGAAACCGATCTGCTCGTGCTCGGTGAGATTGAGACGCGCCGCCTGCCGCTCTTTGCTATTTGCTTCGGGCTGCAGGTGCTCAATGTTTCTCGAGGGGGCACTTTGATTCAGGACATCGGGTCGCAAGTGGATAAAGCAATCAAACATGAGCAGGGCGCGCCGCGCGATCGTCCGTCACACGGCATTTCGATCGGCGAATCAAGTTTTCTGGGTAGTTTGGCCGGACAGGATAAAGCGTTGGTGAACAGCCACCATCATCAGGCAATCGACAAAGTGGGAAGGAAACTGACTGCTACTGCATGGGCTTCGGACGGCGTGGTCGAAGCGGTCGAAGATTCGCGTCCGGAGCGGTTCGTTCTGGGAGTGCAATGGCACCCGGAGATGGGATGGAAGACTGATCCGTTGTCACAGCGTTTGTTCAATTCGTTCATTGCCGCGGCCGGGGCCTACCGCCGTGAGAACGTACGAATGGATGTTGAAGGCGACGCGGAAACCGGCGCCATCATGGAAGAAGCCGCTACCAACGTAATCTGGACGAAAGAAAAAAGCTTAACGTGAAACTTGACGATCTGGGACTTCGCGGCCGGGTCGCGATTGTGACGGGGGGCTCCCGCGGGATCGGTCGTGCCATCGTCGAACTGTTTGCTGAATTAGGCGCCGATGTCGTGGTGAACTACGTGAGAGATCCCGAAGCGGCTACGGCGAGTGTTAAGGCAGCACATGAGCGAGGCGCGAAGGCAGCTGCATGCCAGGCTGATGTTAGTGCGGCAGATGGCGCGCAAAAATTAGTCGACTTCACGAAAAAGCAATTTGGCCGCATCGATATCCTGGTTTGCAACGCGGGTATCTGGGAAGGGTCGCCGCTTGATGCGATGAGCGAAGAACTCTGGGACCGAACGATCGACATAAACCTTAAGGGCACTTGGAGCGTATGTCGTGCAGCGATCCCGGAGATGAAGATTCAGCGGTACGGCAGAATAGTGATTGTAGCTTCCACTGCAGGGCAAAGAGGTGAAGCGAATTATTCGAATTACGCCGCGTCCAAAGGCGGGCAAATTGCTTTCACTAAGTCGTTGGCGGCAGAACTCGGCGAGTGGGCAATCAACGTCAACGCCGTGGCTCCTGGCTGGGTCGTTACTGACATGAGCCGGGATACGATCGGCGGAGAAGCGGAGCGTGCGGAGATTGCCAGAGGCATTCCCGTCGGCAAGATTGCGACACCTGAGGAGATCGCCGCTCCAATTGCGTTCCTTTGTAGCGACTGGGCGCGCCACATCACTGGAGAGATTCTAAACGTGAACGGCGGCGCCGTGCTGTGCGGGTAGTTAAAGTTTCACTTCAAGCCGGATGAAGCCCTGATAAATAAATGACTCGGAAACAGATTAGACTCGGACTTGAGAGATTACTTGAAGAGAACCTCGCCCTCCTGGACGGCGCGAGAGTGGGATTGATCTGCAATCAGGCATCGGTGAATCACCGTTTTCTCCACGCGGCTGATCTTCTGCATCAGCATCCGGACATTCAACTCCGAGCTCTGTTTGGACCGCAGCACGGGATTCGCGGCGACGTGCAGGACAACATGATCGAAACCGAGCACACGGTCGATCCCCAGACGGGCTTACCGATCCATTCTCTTTACAGCGAAACACGCGAGCCGACTGAGGCAATGCTGGCAGATTTAGACGTGATTGTTTTTGACATGCAGGACGTGGGTTGTCGCATCTACACTTTCGCCTACACGATGGCAAACACGATGGCGGCGGCGAAGCGTTTGGGCAAAAAGGTGATCGTCTGCGATCGGCCCAATCCAATTAACGGAGTTGATGTGGCGGGGAATGTCCTTGAGCCAGAGCAGGTTTCCTTTGTGGGGCTGTTTCCGATTCCGACGCGGCACGGGATGACCTTGGGTGAGTTAGCACTACTCTTCAACAA
>JANLZV010000564.1:0-1781 GCA_031366425.1 Pyrinomonadaceae bacterium
ACATGAGTTCTGGAGCCACCATTTCAAATCCATTAGTCGCCGTAATCATGGGCAGCAAGTCTGACTGGGAGACGATGCGCCATGCTGACGAAAAGCTGACAGAGTTTGGTGTGGAGCACGAGTGCCGCGTCATCTCCGCCCATCGCACACCGCAGCTTGCCGCTGAGTTTGCCTCCGGCGCTGCCGGCCGCGGCATTGAAGTTTTGATTTGTGCCGCGGGAGGAGCAGCCCACCTCGCCGGCGTGTTTGCGGCGCACACGATTCTTCCCGTGCTGGGCGTGCCAATGAAAAGCGATGCGCTCAACGGAATGGATTCTTTGCTGGCGACGGTGCAGATGCCTGCGGGAATTCCGGTAGCCACCCTGGCGATCGGAAAGCCAGGAGCCATCAATGCCGCCCTCTTCGCGGTCGCGATTCTCGCGAACACCCGTCCTGAATTGCGCGCGAAGTTGGAAGACTTTCGACGGCGTCAGGAGGAGCAGGTTCGCTCCGCCACTCTCCCCTAGAGTTGCGGTCAGGTACGCCTGCGACTAATCAGCGAGATCAAAGCGACAAACAGGGCTGAGCCGACGATGGACCAGACGATGGGGAAGTTAGTCGTCCCGATTCGAATTGAGAAGAGCTCCGGCAGTCCCATTTGACGCGCCAGCCACATCCCCAGGAGGGCGCCGATGAACCCAATCGCGATCGATACCAGACAACCACCTCGCGAAAATCCAGTGATCGCCTGACCGAGGGCGCCGCAAAGACCGGCAATAATTAGCAACACAATCAGATCGAGTATTGTCATTTCAGTATCTCCTGTTAATCAAAACAGAACTGGGAGCGCTAGCGATCGGGTGCTGAATTCAAGTTGCCCGTAGAGTCATTTGAACTCGAAGGACGGTTCGGCGCTACCGCTCCCGGTTCTGACTTAGTCTAGTCTCGACGGAAAACTTCGCCGCCTTTCATCACAAAACGCACTCGCCTGAGGGCGGAAATGTCACGCGTCGGATCGCCTTCAATGGCGATCAGATCGGCTAGAAGTCCTGACTTCACCGCGCCAATCTTGTCCTCTAAGTGCAGCACGCGCGCGTCGATCGAAGTAGCCGAGCGCAAGGCATCAATTAACGGCATGCCCCAGTTGACCATCGTTTCGAGTTCACGGACGTTATCTCCGTGGGTGAACACGCCAACGTCACTACCGCTCGCGATCGTCACGCCGGCGGCCAGCGCTTGTTGGAAAACAATTTTCTTACGTTCAAGTCCCGCGCCTGAGGCAACAGATAACGTTGGGCAAAGAGCAGTGTGGTGCTCCTTCATCAGTTGCAAGAGTTCCGGCGTGAGACCATCGCCGTGTTCGATGGTTTCGACGCCAGCCAGAATTGCGCGCCGCGCGCCTTCAGCGCTCGTTGCATGCGCGGCCACGGGGACTCCGGCGCTCTTTGCCACCTCCACTGCGAGCCTGAGCTCGTCTAAAGTAAAAGTAGCGTGAGCAACCCCACCCGTGCCCCAACGATAGTCTGCGTAGACTTTGATCCAGTCGGCGCCTTTGCCGATTTGTTCGCGCACCACTCGCGTCAAGCTGTCTGTTCCGTCGGCTTCTTCCGCGCCCTGCGGTACGTTCCATTCGGAAGCGTAGCCGTTTGGTCCATAGCTGCCGGTGGCGACAATCGCGCGAGTGGTAACCAGCATGCGCGGTCCGGGAATGATTCGCTGTTGGACTGACTCCTTCAAGCCTACATCAGCGTAACCGGCGCCTTCGGTGCCGAGATCGCGGATGGTGGTGAAACCAGCCTGCA
>JANLZV010000614.1:0-2917 GCA_031366425.1 Pyrinomonadaceae bacterium
TGAAACAATTCGCTGCCCGGTGCGTCTACCCAACAACCGCGCTCAGCCGTTTGATCACCCGCGGGGATTTCCCAACACGCGACGAACCCGCGGAAGTGGTCCATTCGCACCAAATCATAGGTTGTCAGAGCAGCCCGCATGCGACGGATCCACCATTGAAATCCGTCGGCGCGCATCTTCTCCCAGGCGTAAATAGGATTTCCCCAGAATTGGCCAGTCTCACTAAAATAGTCGGGCGGCACGCCCGCAACTACTTCAGGCTTTCCCTCGCTATCCAACTTAAACTGATCCGGCGCGGTCCAAACATCAGCGGAATCGTAAGCGACGAAGATTGGCATGTCGCCGATTAGCGCGACGCCGCGCGCGTTGCAATAAGTCTTGAGCGCGGACCATTGGCGAAAAAATAGAAACTGGGAAAACTTTTCCGCCTCAATCTCGGTCTGTAGGCGATCAACTTCGCGCGCAACCGCAGCCGCTTCCCGTCGAGCTAAGTCAGTTTCCCAGTCGTTCCATGCTAAGCCTGAGCGCGCTTCCCGAGCGGAGATAAACAAGGCGTAGTCGTCTAGCCACGATTGGTTCCGCAAGCAAAACTCAGTGAATTGGTGTCGCAGCGGCGAGTCCCCGTCAGCTGCAACGTCAGCTGCAAAGTTTATGAAAGCTTTACTAAGCAACTCGTGTTTCAACTCCGACGCGCGAGCAAAATCGACAGTGTGCTCGGGAAAAACTTCGGCGAGAGGCAGGTCGTTCTGATTCAGCAAGCCCTCGGCAACCAGGAGTTGGGGGCTGATGAGCACAGTGTTGCCGGCGAAAGCCGAGTAAGACGAGTAGGGTGAATCGCCGTAGCCAGTTGGACCAAGCGGCAACACCTGCCAGAGGGATTGCCCACTCGCGATCAAAAAATCGGCAAAAGCATAAGCCGCCGGCCCTAGATCTCCGACGCCGAATGGCCCAGGCAGTGAAGTAGGGTGCAGAAGAATGCCGCTGGTGCGCAAGCTGATCATTAAGGCAGTGCTTTCATCTTGGTTGTTTGAAAAAGAATTCAACGATAACATCAGCTCGCGTCTTGCAAAAACGGATCACTGCGTGCGATGAGCTTAAAAACCTGGATAAAAAAATTAGGCTTTTGGGGGTTCGTCTTCTTTTTGATCAAAGGACTGCTTTGGTTAACTATCCCTGCACTGGTCGCGTTTCTCGCCGACTAATCCCGACAAAGCTCCTGCATCAACCACGGCTTCATGATGTCATAGCTCAGCCTCGCCAAGCGGATAATTGCACAACCTCGAGACCGTGGTCCAAACTTCAAAACCGTCGCTCCGCTCCAAATTTGAACCCCAGCCCAGTCGAAAAAACTCCGGCTACGACGACGGTCTATCCTGAGTGAAAACCAGCATCGTATTCGTCGTGTGTAGCGCCGCATCACCTGTTGACACTTCTATGACTGCTGCATAGAATTCCGACAATCAAAACTAAGGTATCCGTGGAGGGAGTTAGAGTGAAAACAACTATTCGTGTCAATCGCAAGCGCCCAGAGTCAATGACCAAGCAGATTACTGACCAGTTAACTGGATTAATTGAATCAGGCGCTATGACGGTCGGTAGTTACTTGCCCAGTGAGCGCGAACTCGCGAACTCGCTGAAAGTGGCCCGCAATGTCGTTCGTGGAAGTTATGAGAATTTGATGAAGGCCGGCAGAGTGCAGAGTGAGGGTCGCAAGGGCCGAACCGTTAGAAACTCGGGCGGAAAGAAACGAGCGGGCGCCAGCAAGGGCACGACAGCTGCTAAAGCGCGGAAGAAATAAAATGCGGGAGAGCTGGCGCGAAGCATCTCCTTCCCCCCTCTCCCCTCCCGCGTAATTCGTTCTAATCCACCGGTTCCGGCATCGAAGTTTCCCTGCCGAGAGACAAAATTTCGTTACGGATTGCTTTACGTTCGGCCAGCAGACGCACGAAAAAGCGTCGTCTCATCAAGAAGAACGCCAGCGCGCGCAAGCCGCCAAGGAAACTGTCAATCCCCTCAAAAAATCTAATCGCGAGGTAGCCTGCGAAAGGTATTAAGGCCACGGCTGCGATTGCCAGGGTCCATCCCTCAAATTTGTAGCCGATAATTGCCACTACCAACCAGGTTAACGGAAACAACAGCATCGCGGAGATGATCTTGACCGTCGAGATGATGTCGTCTTCCTGTTTCGAAAATTTTGTTGCGATGTACCCGCCTAGTCGATATGCCGGGTAGTGGACTACCGCACCGAGCGTGGCGGGCACCACCAACAAGAGGAACAAGAGCACGCGCAAGATCAGATGCTTGAAGACGTCGACGGTAGAAGTAGGAGGCGAAAGGTCATCCGGGTCAATTCCGGCCTGGCGCAAGTCTTCTTCAAAACGTTGCATTCGCAAGTCGAGATTGTATAGACGTTCAGGCGCGCGTTCCTGCAGCACGGCGTAAGCCTTGACGAACCTTTGCTGGAGTTGCAACTCATCCGCCAGACTTTCTTCACCGGTGGGCTCCGATGAGAAAATTCGTTCGGCGCGTGAGATGGTTTGATGCGCTTCGCTATGTTCGGCATCGAGCATGACGGCGCGCAACGCAGACTCGATGCGATTCGAAAGTTCACGGACTGCGACGCGTGGAGGATCACCATTCGGTTCAAGTTCAACCGGAGTGACGTCAATCGGTTCTCCAAAATAGAGCAAGACGCCGCTGCGAAACTTTGTTTTGGAAGTGTAGTAAAGACCAACCGGCACAATCTTCAAATCGCTGACTTCACCTGTGGAGACCGAAGCGAGAGCGATCCGCGCTGCGCCGGTTTTGATCGGCCGCAGCCGCGGTTCATTGTGCGACACTCCCTCCGGGCAAATGCCGATCGTGCCTCCGTTGGCCAACAACTTCCGCGCGGCCACAAACGTTTCCTGATTCTTCG
>JANLZV010000615.1:0-2755 GCA_031366425.1 Pyrinomonadaceae bacterium
CCGAGGTATGCGCGGGATGACCACGGCTGAACGTGTGCGAGCGACGTTTGACATGAGCAAGACGCGCGATTGGCTGATCCGCGATCTGGTCGCGAATTATGGACCACCGCCAGCGGCCGGAGTCCTGCCGTACACGCGCTATAACTTTGTGAAGGTGAAACCGGGCAGAGGACAGGACTACCGGCGCGTTTGGGAAAAGTACAACAAACCGATATTCGACAAGCTCGTCGCCGACGGGACTGTGCTGGCGTTTGGTTTGGCGGCTGAAGACGTAAAGACTGACGGCGAGTGGACGCACTTTGTTTGGATTGCAACTGCAACCATGGCGGCCGCCGACAAGATTGCGCCGGCGTTCAATGCCGATCCGTCGCGACGTACGGAAAAGGATCGCAAAGAGATAACGGACGCTTTCCTTGAAGTGACTGAACCGGACAAGGCCCGATCGATGATCACGCGATCGCGGATTTTTAAAGTGAAGCCGTAAAAAGGCTAAGGGCTAGGGGTCAGACTTGCGATTTTGCGATTCTCAATCCGCCGCCGATAGGTCTTGGCTGAGCTATTAATCGCAAGCCTGACCCCGAGCCGATCTTAAGAATTTTCCTGAGGCTGAGCCTCAGAAAAGAAATCATAACCAGTAGGCAACGGTAAGGCGGAGCCTTACCGCACGGTGCGGCGGCGAAGCCGCAGCCCTGCGGTTTAGACGCCGATCGCCGCCGAATGAAAGCTCATTTGCCCTTCCACGCAAATCCTGAAGCGCTCCTGACAGCGAGGTATGCGGCTTCTCGCCGGGCGTATGGCACGCCACACTTTGTCATGATCTCCAGAAACAAGTTGTCCGTTTCCTCGCGCGAAAATTTTCTGTACGGAGATACCTGATTAGCCGGCAGTGCTCCTCCATGACGATAGAGCAAATCATGTAGCAGGGGAGCCACGTTTCCCAGTGAGTCTTTGTCGATGAGTACCCAAAAAACGCGTGGGATGCTGGCGCGGTCATAAACGAAGCCTTTGAAAACAGTAATCGTGTAGGCAGGGACCAGGTAAGAATAGTCTTGCTCGACCTTGTAGTCTGCGCTGACCCCAATCTGGCTGATGACTACTGATGGAATGGAGCCACAACGGTTCGGTGCCTCGAAGAAGTCCTTAATCTTTTGATCGACATAGGCATCAGGTATGTCAGCATCTGTGAGTCTTAGATTGAAGAGGAGCGGTTTCGTCGACTTTCCTGCTTCCGACGTTTGTACGGTCTCTGCCGAAAGCGGGACATCTTCGGCGGTAATTTTCACAGCGAGAGAAGATTCCTGATCACCTTCTACCTTTACCTGCACTTTAGCGTGTTGGCCGTATTCGTCTAATTCTTTCAACCGCGCTTCGAGTTTTCTTAGCTTCTCAATTTTTGCCGCAGTCGCAGCGTCAATGTGCGGCTGCTCCTGTGCATTAGCAACACTCGAAAGCAGGATGAGAAACAGAGCGAAAGTTGTGAATTTCATTTGAGGACTCCTATCAAAAGTTTGAGGGCGGGCACCTTATTGGAGATGATGCAGTTAAGTCAAACTAAATCGCGTCTCGATCTTAACGCCCTATTCAGGTTCATAAAGAGTCATGCAGATTTTCAAATAGTTGAAGATGTAGGCTCCGCAGATTGCATAGATTCCAAACAAAAGACCGGCTGTATTGCTCAATATTTTTGATAAGGGGTGCACCAGCATGTGATATAAGGCGTCGGCCTGTTAATGACTTTCAAGCCCCTAAGCCGAACGAAGGAGATGTGAATGAAGTCGATTCTGATTATCGCGTGCATTCTGTTCACTGCAGTTTCCACTCTCGCTCAAGCACCTAAAACGGCGGACGAGTTCGTCAAGCGCGGCCATGAGCGCCAGGAAAAAGGCGACCTGACCGGCGCCCTCGCAGACTACACGCGCGCCATCAAACTCGACCCTAAGAACGACAGGGCTTACTACTATCGCGGGTCCATGCTCAATCTGAAGGGTGACCACGCGGGCTCGATACGGGATAACACCCGGGTCATCGAGCTTAATCCGAAAGATGGCGATGCCTATTTCAATCGGGCCTGGGCGCATAAATCCAACGGCAATCTCGACGCGGCAATTGCGGACTTCACCAAAACGATCGAACTGAACCCGAAAGATGCCAATGCATTCGTAGATCGTGGAAGAGTGCGGCTTGATAAAGGCCTGGTCGACACCGCGTTGGAAGATTTTAATAAAGCAATCGCGATTGACGCTACGTTGGCGGCCGCCTACGTCGCGCGCAGTGCGGCACGACAGAACCAAAAAGACTTTGACGGTGCCCTGGCAGATGCAGATGAAGCAATCAAATTAGACCCGCGCAATGTATATGCGTATCACAATCGTGCCGTCTCCCTGCAACGAAAAGGCGACACCGACGGCATGGTTGCGGCCTATGCGAAAGCCATTGAAGTGGACCCGACGTACGCTCCCGCCTATAACGCGTTGGCATGGTTGTGGTCCACCAGTGAAAAAGAATCCTACCGCGATGGCCGCAAAGCGTTGGCGTATGCGCGCAAAGCTGTAGCCCTCACGAAATGGAAAGACGCCAGCTACATCGATACGTTGGCGGCGGCAAACGCCGAAGCGGGCAACTTCACGGAAGCCGTCAGATGGCAGCGTAAGGCGTTGTCGTTTCCAGATTTTATGAAAAGCGAGGGAGAGCAAGCGAAGGCGCGAGTAGAGTTATACAAAGCCCACAAGGCTTACCGGGAAAAGAAACAAATTGC
>JANLZV010000632.1:0-10344 GCA_031366425.1 Pyrinomonadaceae bacterium
TAAACCACGGTCCGCTTTTCCCTGTTTGGCGGGGCCTAAATCATAAGGACATCGACCATTTCACACCACAGGTGACCAATGGTGATATGGGCCTCCTGGACCCGCGCCGTGCGAGGCGAAGGCACGATGACCGCGAGATCACAATGCGACGCCAGCGGTTCCCCCAAAACTCCGGTCAATCCGATGGTTTTACAACCCAGTTCGCGGGCACGGTCTGCGGCTTTCACAACATTCGGCGACTTGCCGCTGGTGCTGATCGCGATTAAAAGATCTCCCGCGCTGGCCAGGGCCTGAACCTGACGGGCAAACACTTCATCGTAGCCATAATCATTGCTGAGGGCGGTGAGCGCTGAGGTATCAGTATTTAACGCGATGGCCGGAAAGGCCCGCCGTTCCCCTTCGTAACGGCCAACCAGCTCCGCCGAAATGTGCTGTGCGTCAGCTGCACTACCGCCGTTGCCGCAAAGCAAGATCTTATTTCCCGCTCGCAAGGTGTCGCAGATTAACAGGCCTGCTGCCTCAATCTCGCCAAGTTGTGAATCGAGCAGACGCTCGATGGCTGCCAGATGTTCTCTTAGCGAAGCCGACAAGAGAGATGCGATGGGATTTTCGGTTGGCAGAAAATTACCTTCCAGCTCCACGAACGGAGTAAAGACGGACTGAAAATTCGCTGGAAGTTACCATAGTTTTCAGTTGCCGACAAAAGCGAATTAATCACTCCTCATCCGGAAGTAACAGGTTGCCACATCGAGTCGCCTGCGATCGCGTTGGAGAGTCACAGTTGCGGAATTTCTTGCGTACTGTGAATCGCGGCAATTTCTTTCAGCGCCTTGCACAAGTTCGGTCGCTTATGTAGGCTTCGCTTCGCCATTTTTCGATACTGCGATAGCTGATTGGCCCTCATTAGCTCTCGATTTTAAAAGAGCAACATCCTTCTATGACGACATCCACGGCCACGCCCATGCTGCAACAGTATCGGGACTTAAAGCAGCAACATCCGGGGGCACTTTTGTTTTTCCGTTTGGGCGACTTTTACGAGCTCTTCTTCGACGATGCAGTAATCGGATCGCGCGAACTGCAAATCACGCTAACCGCTCGGCATAAAGATAGTGACAATCCGGTGCCGATGTGCGGCGTGCCGCATCACTCGGCCGCAAACTACATCGCGCGGCTCGTGCGTAAGGGTTACCGCGTCGCAATTTGCGAGCAGACTGAAGACGCTTCGAAAACAAAAAAACTGGTGAAGCGCGAAGTGGTTCGCATCGTGACGCCTGGTACTCCAATCGACCCGCAGTTGATGGATGCGCGGGAACCGGTGTTCCTCGCCGCAGTGTGTTCCGCGGGCGAAACCATTGGGGCCGCGTTTCTCGATATCTCGACCGGTGAATTCAGGGCCACTCAGGAAACCGGCGCTGACGCCTGGGAAAAAATCCGCGCGGGTATCGAATCATATTCCCCGCGCGAACTCCTCTTCCCTGCATCGCTGACTCCTCTAATTAAGGCCGGACTATCGGCGAAGGCACACACCGCGCCGCTGCCATTGTCTGAACCGGGCGCTGACACTCTCCCATCTAGCGTGCAAACCGATTGGGGCGGCGTGCAATTCATCGACGCTGCGTTCACTCCCATCGAAGATTGGCACTGGCAGAAAAAAGATTGTGCTGAGTTGTTGTTGAAACACTTCGGCGCGCGTTCACTTGAAGGTTACGGAGTGGAGCGCAAGGACGAGGCGGTGCGCGCGGCCGGTGCTTGCCTGCGTTATGTACAGGAGACTCAACGTGCGGCAGCAGCGCACGTGACCGACCTCATCTATTTTGAACCTCACGATCACTTAGTGCTCGACAACATCACGATTAGAAATCTCGAGCTGGTCGAATCGTTGAGCGGCACCAGCGGCCGAACTCTTCTCACCGTCATCGATGAAACCGTTACCGGCATGGGGGCGCGGCTACTTCGGGCATGGCTGCTGCGCCCTTGTATCAAGCGCGGCGAAGTGGAGGCGCGGCTTTCCGCGGTCCAGGATCTGTTTGCTTCGCAGATCACGCGAGACAGATTGCGGGCGCTGCTCAAAGAAGTATCCGACCTGGAACGTCTGGTTGGTCGGATCAGTTTTGGTTCGGCATCGCCACGCGATCTAAACGCGATTTTGCGATCGCTGAATCAGGTTCCCGGAATCCGCGATCATTTGGCAGCCATGCCGTCGTCTTTAATTCAGATCCTTGCAGAGACTGCCGACGACGTGCCCGAAGTGTGCGCCTTGCTGACGAAAGCGATCAGCGACGATCCACCAATTAAGATCAGCGACGGCGATACCATTCGTCTCGGCTATTCGCCTGAACTTGACGACCTGCGCTCAATCAGTCGGAACGCCAAACAAATCATCGCTACCCTTGAAGCGACTGAACGTGCGCGGAGCGGCATCGCGACCCTGCGAATCAAATTCAACGGCGTCTTTGGCTATTTCATCGAAGTCTCAAAAGCTGCTTCTGCGCGCGTGCCTGAGAATTACGAGCGACGGCAGACGCTGACCAACTCCGAACGCTACACCACGCCAGAGCTGCGAGACTGGGAGAAAAAAGTCTTAGGCGCCGAAGAGCGCATTATCCAGCTTGAGGCCGAGCTCTTCGCGGATGTTTGCCGCCAGGTCGCAGCCGAGACCAAACGAATCCAGGCTACGGCGCGCGCGCTGGCGACGCTTGATGCGCTGGCCTCGCTCGCAGAGACTGCCGCGCGGCGCAGGTATGTCCGCCCGACAATGCATGATGGCGATGAGATCGAAGTTGTCCAAAGCCGGCATCCGGTGATTGAAGTTTTCAGCGAGGAGCCGTTTGTTCCCAATAGCGTCTATCTCAATAATTCCACGGATCGGTTATTGATTATCACTGGTCCAAACATGGGCGGTAAAAGCACGCTGTTGCGCCAAACCGCGATCGTTTGCATTCTCGCCCAGATGGGCGGGTTCGTGCCGGCAGAAAAAGCCCGGTTGCCCTTGCTCGATCGGGTTTGGACTCGCGTGGGCGCTGCAGACGATCTCACGCGCGGCCGTTCAACTTTCATGGTGGAGATGACGGAGACAGCGGCGATTCTTCACAGCGCCACTCCGCGTTCACTTGTCTTGCTCGACGAAATCGGACGCGGGACCGCCACCTTCGACGGACTCTCGATCGCCTGGGCCGTCGCCGAGTATTTACACGACTCGCCGGAACATGCAGCCAAGACGCTCTTCGCCACTCACTATCACGAGCTGACCGAACTCGCGGAGCGATTACCCGGCGCCCAGAATTATCAGATCACTGCGGCCGAGCGTGAAGGTGAAGTGGTATTTCTTCATCGCCTGGAGCGCGGACGCGCGTCGAAGTCTTACGGGATTCAGGTGGCTCGACTCGCCGGATTGCCACCCGCCGTGTTGGCCAACGCTCGCGATGTACTGGCGCGACTGGAACGCTACGAGTTGGAAGTGTTTGCCGAAGAAGATCAGATTGCGGCGCAAAGGGCCGTCAGAACCGCTGAAGCGCGAGCGGTGGGCCACAGTAGCTCGAGCAGTGGGCTGGAAAGTTCGGCTGATGGACCATCAGCTCAAGCCGAGGCCATCGAAGTTGCCGCCAGGCGGGCTGGTCGCCGGCGTGCCGCCGCACAGTCTTCACTTTTTGATCTGGCCAATCAAAAAGTCGTTGAGGAGCTTCGCGACCTTGACACCGAAACTCTATCCCCAGCAGCTGCGAAAGAATTGTTACGCAAACTACGTGAGCGGTTGCTCTGAATAACTCTCCGGCCGGCGTCCATTAATTCCTGCGAGCAGTGAGCGATTTAGTAGTTTAGTTTGCGCGCGAACCAATCCCACATCGGCGTCGGTTTCGTGCCGAAGGGGTTGAAGCTGGCGCCCAGGATGATGCGCTCGCCAAAATCTTTCCCGGTAACTCCTCGATGCAGCACCTCGCCGCCTTTGATCACCAGGAGGTCACCAGGTCCCGATCGTAGCGGTCTTGGCTTCGCAAACTTTAGTGACCGCGCGAACGGAAAGAGCAGATACGGCACCGGAAACAACACGTGGCTCCATTCCGGAGAGATCACTTCGGTGCTTCCTTCATTCGTGTTCAGCAACGTCAGAATCACACTGTAAAGCCCGCCGTCCAGATGCCACTTAAATCCTTCGTGCGTCGATCGGTAACGCTGAACTCTGAGCGAACGCTTGATATCCGTCATGGGTTCCAGCCTAACGCCGAACGTCTCTTCGAGTTCGCGCATTAACGGGCCGTTGGCAAATTCGCGCAACTCCGGCAAGTGCTGATCGATCTTGATCCCGTCCAGAACGCTATAAGCGAGGCTCATGCCCGCTTTCGCTGTCACTGGCTGGAACAGATTCGCCCGCTCCTGAATCCGATTCAACCACGCCTCCGTCTCGTCACTTGAGAGAAACTGCGACAGCATTCGATAACCGTCCGCAGGTTGGACCACTGGTCCATCTGTATTCGGATCAGTCCGCCCAGTGGTCAGTTCGACCACGGCGCGGTTGAGTTTTGCCAGAGCACTGGTGGTCATTGGCTGAGAAGTATATCGAAACGGAAAGCGCCGGGAAATATTTTGCGGCGCTAGTTTCTCGGCGAATTGGCGGGCACATCGGAAACCGAAAACCAATCGCCTTTACCGTCGTTCGTGCGCAGCATGCGCATCATCTCGTCAAGGTTAAAAGGTCGCGCTCCGCGTCGTCCAAAAACCGAAATCTGATTCCCACTTTCATCGACTGCGCGGTCGCGATCAAGTGGTTTGGAAATCGCGAGCGCGTCACCCTTGGTCTTAAACGTAGCAATCAGCACGGGATTGGGACGCGGGCTAAACCCTGCATATTCAGGCATCGTCTCGGGCGACGTGAGTTGGAGAATTCGTAATCCGTTCTTCCCGTCGGCTACGTACGCGAACAGACTGGCGTTAGTCATCGCCACCTTCACCTGATGTGCGTCGTTGAGTTTTCCCTCGGCGTCATAAGTGCGATCAAGCCGCGGCTGCTCAGGATGTTCGACGTCGATGATCGCCACGCCATCTTTGCCGTTGGCGATGTACGCGTAGGTGCGCGCGACGTAAACGTCATGCGCATGGCTCAGGGGGACGAACGCCCCTGGCACCAATCTGGGCGAATCCGCCAGGGTTACATCGATGACTTTTAAGCCGTCGTCGTCAACTAGGAATCCGTAACGAAATTGAATAGCCATGGATCGCGGCTGCTTCAGATCGGGCGCGCCCAACTCCTTCACCACTCGCGGATTCATCGGATCATTGATATCGACAACTACGAGTCCATGCCCGGTCGTAATGTATGCATGCGTGCCGGCGATCGTGATGCTGTTGGCGTCGCTGAGCACGTTTCCAGGGTTGAAAGCGCCGTTCGGATAGCGCCGTGGATCAAGCGCGCGCTTTAGATAGTTGTTCAGCGGGTCGCCATCGAGGAGAGTTGCTGCATTTACCAGGATCAGTCCTTCGAATTTATCCGCGATGAACAAATAACCGTAGAGCGGATGAATCGACTGTTCCTCGTTGACGAGTTGATGGCGGGCCGGGCCGGTCAGCCGGTCGGCGCTTTCCGGGTCGATCATCGTGCCGTCTGTTTTCAAACGCCAGCGCGCCGGATCGACAGCCAGCGTAGTTGGCGCTGCCACCGCAGTCGCGTACTTAGTCTTGACCCAAAACTTTTGCCCGAAGCGGGAGACGGGGGCGGTCGTGATCCGTTCCGAGAATCCTTTCTGATCGATCTGGGCCACATCGTAAACCCGCAAGCCGCCTTCGCCCGCAGCCACGTAGGCATACTCGCCGCGCAGTTGGACCTGCAGCACGCGCGGATTGCCGACATGCTCGTAAGCCGTTTTCAATTCCCTGCCGGCCTTCACAAATTGGCGATAGTTATCGGGATAGGCAATCTGCTGGAGCGAACTGCCGATTACGGCTTGCGGCTCGGTCGGCTCCGTGGCGACTACGACTTCGAGCGCATCATCTGCCGCGACATAAACGTAACGGCCCATGAAGTTGACGAAGTTAGTGCCTTGCAACAGGAGTTGCGCTAACCAGGCATTGTTATCGTTCTTCGTTGAAACATGACAATCACTGCAGCCCTTGGTTTCTGTCGCTCTCACCGTGTGTGGGACGTGGGTGTTAAAGGCCTGGCCGGCGAACCCTTCGGCGGAGGTGGTTTGTTGCTGCGAATAAATCCATTCGCGATTTTGATTTTGAGAGCTGACCAAGACTGCCGAAGACGATCGCACCGGAGCGACTCGGTTTCCGGTGACGGTGCCGTCGCGGCCGAGCATGAAAATATCATCGCGCAACACCTGAAAGTTGTACTGAGTGAAGTTGCGCGAATCGCCACCTTCATTGTGGCGGTTGGGCATCTTTCGATTGGCCTGCATTGACAAGTGGCATCCGAAACAACTGGTAACCCACGACGAATGACAGGCCACGCAGGTCATCTCGGCGTCGCGATGGGCTAGCTGGCTCGCGTCTTTTGGGACGTCGCCCCATACAGCGTTGTCTTTGCGAATCGTTTTTGCGTAGCGAGACTTCTCGTTGTAGTCGCGGCTGCCCGGAGTGATCGTATCGAGCACTTGGCTGACGCGCCACCAGCGACCGGGAACGACCATGGAAGTTTGCACCACGTCGCCCGCCTTGAGCTCGACTTCTTTTCCAAACTCATCTTTCTTTTTGGAATCGCGAGGTGTGCGGCGGAAAACTGGAACGCGCGTTCCGCTCTCGTCGCGGGTGGTAAGTCCGCGAGTTAGATTTCTGCCTACCACCGCCGGCTTGCCGGGTTGGGCGGCTGATGTCGGCGCTGCTGGGCCAGACGTTGCTAGCGTGGCCTTTTTGGAGATCGAACCGTGGCAGTCTTCACAGGCGATCTCGATCGCGGCCCGAGGTTCGTTGTAAAGATTTCCGTCCCCATGCGCATCTTGCGAGAAATGGCAGTCGACACAATGCATGCCCTTCTCGAGGTGAATATCGTTGAGATGAACTGACTTGCTGAACTTCTGAGGGTCGTTGGCCGGAACGATGTTGCCCTGCGCGTCAAGCAGATTTCCCTTCCGATCGCGTTTATAGACTTTTCTAAACAACCATCCATGGCCATTGAAGTCGCCAAACTGAACGTTCTTTAGACCCGCATTGAAACTTGTAGTCCCGGTCTGGGCCAGAAACTCCAGTTCCGACCAGAGGCCGCGCACGCTGGCACCCTCGGGGTTCCGATCCAGTTTCACCCGTTCCTCATCCGGGGTTGGATTACGCTGTTGCGACGGATACATCCGGCCACCGTCGCTCTCATTGTCCCACCAGGTCATTCCCAGATAAGTCGCCACCATGTTTGTGCCTGGATGCATGTGACAGACCATGCATTGTGAAGTGGGAATGCGAGAGGTGAACTGATGCTTAATTGGATGGCCCGACTCATTTTTAGGAATGTTGGGGTCGGCGGTCTCGGAGCGACCGAGGTTTCCGGCGCCGCTGTAAAAAGCTGAATGAGAGGGAGTGCGATCGTTTGCATAAATTACGTGACAAGCTGAACACCCTGAGGATCGATAGTCACCCGGATGATCGTTCGTGCCGAGAAAGTTTAAGGTCGGATCCATGAGCCGGGTTTTTTGGATCCCGAGGAAAACCGGATCAGTTCGTTGGGCAGAACCAAATCCGCGCGCGCTCAATCCCTTGTCTGGTTTTCCCGGCTCCTCTTCCCGATCGGGCAGGCCAACTTCGAGGCGGCGTTTACCCCCACGTTCGAAAACGCGCAAAACGTTTCCCGGCTGCGAAATTTCCCAGCGCGGCAATGGCGCGAGCGCATCCAGCAAGCCTTTCGTGCGGCGGGCTTCATCGGAGGGTTGTGGTGTCTGAAGGAGAGTTTGCGGCGCACCTGCCTCGTTATAGCTTTCGCCGAACCGAGCGTCCTTCACCGGCAGGCTGCCATTATTGTAAAGCGCTGTGCCCCACAGCATCGCGCCGTGCGTCATCATGCTGCGGGCCACGTTTTTTGACTCCACCGCGTGACAACCGCCTCCGCTCCCACAGGTGGCGGCGGCCACCCGAAGATCGCCCGGATTAACAAAACGCACGAATTCCCAACTCTCGCGAGCGAGGAGCGTGTTGGTGCGTTCCGGATTTGCTCCCGTGTATTGGCCGTTGCGTTTCCACTCGGCGGGAAACTTCGGGCTCACATGCGCTTCGTTTTTGATCTGCTGGATGGATTTTGCGTCGTCGCTGGTTTTCCCAGGGACCGGATTGCCGCCATGACATCCGGTGCAGGTGAGTCCTACTGCATCCTTGCCGTTGTTAAGCTTGTCGAGCGTTTCCGTGGGGCCGTATTTATGCATCGGCTCGATCTGACCGTGACAGGAGACACAACCTTCAAGCTTGGGGGAACTCGTCTGCGGCTGAGGATCTTTCGAGGCAGCCTCACCGCGACGATTCATGAAGAGTAAGGTCGCTACGACAAAAAATAACAGGAGTATCGCGGTGAGCGAAATACTGATTCCGGTTGATCGTCGTGACGAAATATGCATCTTGTCAGAACACGAGCTTGAGTTGCGCAAACAATGAATACAGCGGCTTGCGCGGGCTAATTACATCGGGTTCGCAGAAATCGCCGACGTTGGGCGGGCAGTTGCGCGAACGGTCAGTGAAAATATCTCTAAAGCCGCGACCCGTCTGCAACGTAGACGCGCCAAAGGTCATGGTCACATTGTTAATCAAAAATGGACGATAGGCGACGCCGAGGCTGTAATCGAAACCGATATCGTGCCGAATGTGATCCTGAAACAAAACATATTCGAGCGACTCTGTCCGATGAAAGCGCAAATAGTTTGCGTTAAAGACCGCTTTAATTCGCTGCGTCAACTCCACATCAACTCCGGCGTTGTAAATGAAAATTCCGGGGTTAACAAAATTCGCCTGACCCTGCGTTTTGCTGCTACGCAAACTCGGCAAGATGCTGTTGGGTTGGACCAGCCCGACGCCGGTTTGCGTGAGCCGAATTCCGTTGCGGTTCCAATAAGAAAACTGTCCTCCAACAAAATTTGGATCGTCAAAGATTGCATCGAAGCCGGTCGCCTTGCGGTCTGTGGGGTTGCTGTCGCCCTGGGCCAGGAAAAATGATCCGCGAAAGCGCAAGTAGTCAAAATCGACAGACGTCTCGAGAGCTGCCATGTTCGATTTAATGCGAACTTCGCGACCGGCAATCGGGTTTCGATCGTCTCTACCGAAGGCGAAGTAATACGAATGCGAAAGATTCAGCCGGCCAAGATGCCCGTCGCCACTGACGCCGAGATAGCCGACCTTAAGCGCGTGCGGCCGGACGTCTCCAATCAGCGCCGGTCTAACCAGAAAGCCATTGCGATCATATTCAACGCTTCGTCGATCGTCGTTGTAATGCAAGCTCCCCTGAATCGTATAGCCCTTGCGGACAAAATCCTGCCGGAAGACATTCGCGACGTAGACGTTTTGATGACGAGTATCAAAGCGATTGAGTCCGCTGTTAGTGTCTTTCTCCAACATCGAAAACCACGCCGCGTTAAACTGGATTCGATTGTTGTCGGCGCTGCCAAACAAGCGCAGCCCAAGATTGTTATCGGAAAAAATAAACCCGCGGAAGTCGGAGACGAACGGCTGAATCCCGGCGCGCGCGGAAACAAAATCGTAGTTTGAGTTCACATCGAAAAGTTTTACTTCACCAAACGCTTCTTCGAGCGAAATATGAGTGTCCGTGCGATTGGTTCCACGCCGCACGTCGATATTCACGACTCCGTTTTCTCGGGCGTTTAAATAATTCGGAATGCTGAAGGTGGGTGAAATCTTGATGGCCCAATCGCGGGGCTTGAAAGTTGTATCGCCGTGAAAAAGCTCAAAGCTGAACTGCACGGTTTCGTTTATCGCCAGTTGTTCAGGCTGCCCGAAAAACTCCGCGCTGCTCGGCACGTCCGTGCTGACGTCAGATGGTGTCGGAGCGCGGCGTTGTTCGACCGTCGACGTGCTCACGGCCGACAGAATCATGAAGATCTTGTTACCTCGGACTGGATAGTCTCCCTTCAAAACACTTTGGTTATAAGGATCAAACCAGCGGCCTCGTTTGAAAGGAATGTCACGTCCGCGTGCTGACCGATCGCCATAGCGATCATATTCCGGAAAGCCGACCCGCCAGCGATCGCGCGTTTCGCGGCGGTCTGCGGTTGTGGCCGCCGCGCTGTCAACGGTCTCCGTTCCAGCGTGACCTAAAGGGCGATCGCGCTTCACCTCCGTCGGCAACTGCTTGAGTTCGACCTGGTCCAGAGGAATATCAACAAGGGTGTCCTTCCCCGGCGCAACGATTACATTCTCGAGCGC
>JANLZV010000677.1:0-3418 GCA_031366425.1 Pyrinomonadaceae bacterium
CGTCAACGACGATAAAGAGTTCACCATCCAGGCGCGACAGTTTTACAACTCACCAAAGCCCGAAGGGGCGAAGTAAGGCAGAGATCCGAGTGCAGAATGCAGAATGCAGAATGCAGAATGCAGAATGCAGAATGATACGGGATGAAACTTCTTGAGTTTCAAGGCTTTTGAGGCCTGCCGTCTGCCTCCTGCTCGTGCCTTCTGCCTTCTTCCCCTACGTTCCGTGAATCCTCAATCGAAACTCGTCGTTGATCGCATTAATGTCGACCCGCCGATTTGAAAACTGACGAGCTTCCCTCAAAAGCATCGGCAGGCCACCCCGCGAAGTCTCAACCCCATAACCAACGTTTCGGAAAACCGCTGCGAGTTGCGGATTGAGTCGTTGCGGAAGGCCGTAGCGAATTGCTTTCTGCGCCACGGGCGAGAAGCCGGCCGTGCGTCTGGGATTGATGAATTCAATCGCGTGATCGAAGATCTGTAGCCGCGTCGGCTGATCGCGCAGCGCAAGATCGCGATGGACCAACAGATTTGAAAGCGCTTCATTCAAGGCGCCGCGGTGATAATTGGCCCGCGCGGCTATTGGGCTGTCGTCGATTTCTGCCGCCGCAAACGCTCGCGGGCGCGTCTCCCACAGATCGGCGTAGCGTTTGATGAATCGCTGCGTTGCCTCATAAATCGTCAACAGGTTCCCGCTGATCTTTAGTTGTTCTACTACTGGCGAGTTAATCGTCTCGCCGGCAAACCGCGTGGCTACAACCGTTGCCCGCGGCAAAAGTTCCGCGACGCGATCATCGCGACCAAAGAGCAGCAGTCCGGCCACGGTGGGAACAATCTCAGCGCGGTGCTCAACTGCCAACAACAGATCACGCGCCAACACTTCGGCCGTCGGATAACCAATCGCACCTGCGTTATCAAAAGCGTCACCTTCAAACTCGCGCACGAAACTCCAGAGGTGGGCCTCATCAATATCGCTCATCCTGGCGCCCAGCGCAGCCAGACTTTCGTATCTTAACGGTCGCGCCTCATCAAACAGCGCCGCGACTTCTTCCGGCGTCGCCTCGCGTTTTTCCGATCCGATGCGCAGGTAAATTCTGCCGTCGCGCGTTCGATAGGGACGACGCTTCCCTTCCACGTCAAGCGCCACAATGCGTCGGCCATTATCAAAGGCGATCCGATCTACGTACGGAAATAACGGCGGATCTATGTCTTCACGACAAATCCGTACGAGTTCTTCCTGCACACTCTCAGGATCATCGACGCCTTCAATGCGCAATTGATCGTTAACGCCAAAAATCATCACGCCGCCGCCAGTGTTCGCCAGCGCGATGATTCCCTGCGCGATTTTTTCCGGATTGGAGAGCTTTACTTTGAGCTCAAGAAACGTGTCTTCGCCACCGCGAATTAGCCGCAGCAATTCGGTTCGAGACGTTTGCGGAGCCGGGCTGGAAAGGTAGTACTCCTGAAAGGAACGCTCAGTAGCCGGTTCATGACGTTGGTTGCTGCGAAATCTTCTGCGCGCCATTGGTAAATTGCCCGAACAGCCAACTTTAGTCGCCGTCCGTACCCTTAACGATTTCGAGAACCTGGAGTTCCCTTTGCTGCAGCGACTCACCTTGCGAGCCGATCATCATCAAATAAAATCCGATTGAAAGTGCAGCCAGGATCGCGAGTGTAACATACTCAACCAGCAAACTTTCGGCGACGAACCCCGCGGCTACGGAAGCCAGTGGCGGCAACGCCAACAGTCCTATCATTGGTATCAAGAGCACTCCCACCACGCCCGAAACATTAAAGCGTTTGCCAAATTTCATGGGTTTGGGAAAGCGCACTGAGAACCAGTTTCCCATCGTCGATAGCATTGCCGCGAAGATCAGAAAACTGAAACCGGCAAACAGCAAAGCTTTGCCAGTAAGGTCGCGAAACAACACGTGGTTGATCCCGAGCAGAACGGCGCTCAAGATCAACGCCACCAGCGTAGTCACCAGATTTTTTCCGATCAGAACATTTTTACGGCTGAGCGGAGACAGGATCAGCGTGCGCATACCGGCTTGCTCAAAAGCAAACTGATTGCAAAAAAGCCCGGAGAGGATCAGGAAGACATAGAGCACGCCGCTAGTGGCTATCAGACCGTGTCCATAGGTGAAAAAGTCGTGCGCCAGATCGCTTCCGCCCAAAGCCTGCGGGTCCAGATGCCGCCGGTTTATCAATCTGATGGCGATGAGAATCAGCGGCATCACGGCCATCATCCGAACCTGAGCATTCCGCCAAACGTAGCGCAATTCTTTCTCCACGACGCCTGAGAGGGCGGGCGAGAGCAGCGGCAGATCCCAGCCCGTGTAAACCTCAGTCTGCGACGGCCCAACGGTGACATGGAGCTTTCGGCCGGCTTTGCCTCCGCCGAGAATCGTGCGCCGCGCGAGCCAAAAGGTTAGCCCCACGAGGACCACGGCATAAACGGCGAGGGCGAACAACGCGAGTGCGAAATTGCGCAGGTCAGCGGCTCCCCGCCCCAGTCCGTGGGTCAGCGAATAAGCTACAGCTCCGGGCGGCGTCCAGCGCAAACCCGAAATCGATCCGGCGTGGCGAAACAGCACTGGCGCGATTTGACCAAACAATGCGCCACCAAGTCCCAGACTCACTCCGATCAACGCCAGCAGAGTTTCGCCGCGCGTCCGTTTCTGTCGCAGCAACGAACCCAGCGACGTCGACAGAAATTTCGAAAGCGCCAGTCCAAAGAATATCGCGAGGATCGAAATCAACAGCGCCCGAGGGAGATTTCCCGCGCCCAAACCAGCGCCCACTCCAATCGCCATAATCCCGGGAATCGCGAAGACCGCCTGCAGCCCAGCAACCTCGCTTACAAAATCTATCGCGAATAGTCGTTTCAAACTGATCGGGTAAAGCAGCAATTGGCCCGGATCAAACTGCCGGCTGCTACCCATGCTAAGCGGCAGGATGGCCCAGAACATGTAACAGAGCGCGAAGACTGAAAAGAAAATAAACTCCGCGGAAGGGATTTCCGCAGCCCGTTCTGCGTCAGCTGCTCTAAAGACTTCAAACCCGACTTCCGGGGCAGTCAACGCATATGCGCCAATCCCCAGGCCAATTGAAATCAAGAGGGCCAACAAGAGCGCTGCCAACATCCCGAGAATCGTGGCGATCCGGTTTACCACCGCTTTCGAGGAACGCAGTGAATTCCGGAACAGCGTCCACTTCAGCCAGATGAGTGTGGAGAGTTGATTCATGATGCCAGCAGGCAGAGAACGGTGAATAGTGAATAGTGAATAGTGAATAGTGAAAAGTGAAAAGTGAAAAGTGAAAAGTGAAAACGATCTCTTCTGCTTACAGTTTCAATTCCACCGTCGCTATTTCTTAACCATAGTCCGCGACTTTCATTCTATACTCATCTTTACGTTTG
>JANLZV010000711.1:0-3883 GCA_031366425.1 Pyrinomonadaceae bacterium
CGGATTTGATGCCGCAAGGCGGTCCGAAAAGTATTCTGGAATCGACTTATCTAGGGTCGCAGTCATGGAAGTTTAAAAATTGAACAGCCGGGGGGGTTGAGCTGAAGGCGTGCCAGAAAGGCGGGTGCATGGTAACAAATCCGGCTGGCGGTGAGCTAGAAAAATGTTCAGCTGAGGCTGTTTGAACGTAACGCAATTTGTCAGTTGAGACTTTTCCGGCGCAGATTGTCGCTACCTTTGGGCCTTCCCGGCCCCGCCTTTAACACGGGAATCAGTGATATATGTTAGAGTTTCACCATTCAATTGAAAAAGACCCGGAATTATCAGACGAGCGTGTTTGATGCGTACTGTAGCCGCGGGTAATGGTTAGTCGGCGTTCATAATCCTGTGCGGGACTTTAAACGAAGTTGGATTTTTTGGATGAAATGGGCTCTTCGAATGCAGATCTGTTCCGCCTAAGCGCTTCGCAATCGGGGGCTATTGAGGAGTGTATCCGGCGCGCCATGGTAGAAGACATTGGCCCGGGCGACGCCACTACGGATTCCATCGTGACGGCCGAAGCCGCGACCAGGGCGCAGATCGTTGCCAAGCAAGATGGTGTGGTTGCGGGCCTCGATGTCGCTGCTACGGTGTTCAGGTTGCTGGATGAAAAGTTAACGTTTACCGCGCGAGTGGCAGAAGGATCGAGAGTTGCGAATACGATCGTAGTAGCCGAAGTTTTCGGTTCGGCGCGCTCGGTACTCACGGCCGAACGCACCGCGCTTAACTTCCTCGGGCGGATGTCTGGAATCGCAACCCTGACGCGCCAGTTTGTCGAACTGATTGCGGGCACTGGGGCGGTAATTCTCGACACGCGCAAAACTGCTCCCGGCCTGCGGGTCATCGATAAGATTGCGGTGCAGCGCGGCGGCGGTGCGAATCATCGTTACGGTCTCTACGATATGATCCTGATCAAGGACAACCACATCGACTACGCCGGCAGCCTGTCGCGGGCGGTGGAAAAGACGCGCGCCGCCAATGCGCAACTTGAGATCGAAGTGGAAACCAGATCCCTCGAAAATGTTGAGGAGGCGATCGCTTTAGGCGTGACCCGGATCCTGCTCGATAACATGTCAGTGGAGACAATGAAACAAGCCGTAGGATTAACTGCGGGCCGCGCCAGGTTGGAGGCTTCGGGAAACGTGAATCTAGAAACTGTCCGGGCCATTGCAGAGACCGGCGTAGATTTTATCTCGGTGGGCGAGTTGACTCATTCACCCAAAGTGTTCGACTTTAGCTTGCGGGTAGACACCACGCGAACGGCGACCGAGTAGAGCTTGATAACTATTTAGGATGAACGAACTGTGATTACTGAAACGAATCCGGAAAAAATGTATCAGGCGATGCAAGCCAAGCTGGGTACTGTCGTGCCCGATTTTGAATTGCGAATTAAAGCTGACATCGCGGCTGAGATCAATCGGCTTAAAGCTGAAAAGAACGCGGTGATCCTCGGGCACAATTACATGGAGCCAGCGCTTTTTAACTCGGTGCCGGACTTTGTTGGAGACTCGCTCGAGCTCGCTCGCCGGGCCGCGGAAACAGATAAAGACATCATCATCTTCTGCGGAGTGCAGTTTATGGCGGAGACTGCCAAGATCCTCAACCCGAAAAAGACTGTGCTGATTCCGTCTGAGAAAGCGGGTTGTTCGCTCGCCGCCAGCATCACCGCGGCTGACGTGCGCGAGTTAAAAAAACGTTTTCCGGGAGTGCCGGTGGTGACTTATGTAAACACTTATGCGGACGTGAAAGCAGAGTCTGATATCTGTTGCACTTCAGGCAACGCGCGCGCCGTCGTTGAGTCGCTGAATACCGACACTGTGATCTTTTTGCCCGACGAGTATCTGGCGAAAAACGTCGCGAAGGAAACCGGCAAAGACATCATCTTTCCAACGATGGATCCGCGGAAGGCGATGGCCACGGACTTAAACTATCAAATGATCGGATGGTTGGGCCGTTGCGAAGTACACGACAAGTTCACCGTCGAAGACATCGAAAACGTGAGAAAGCAGTTTCCTGATGTGACCATTCTCGCGCACCCGGAATGCAGTCCTGAAGTAGTAGCGGCATCTGACTTTTCCGGCAGCACCGGGGCAATGATCAGGCACGTTGAAACCACCGCCGCGCCCCATTATCTGTTGTTAACCGAATGTGCGATGGGCGATAACATCGCGGCCGCTAACCCCGACAAAGATATGCTGCGACTATGCAGCGTACGTTGTCCACACATGAATCAGATCACGCTTGAGGATACGCTGGAGTCGCTCCGGAAAATCCAATACGTGATCGACATTCCGGAAAGTATCTTGAAACGCGCCGCCCGCGCGGTTGAGAGAATGATCGCGATCGGCTGAGGCGAAAGAAGAGAGCCCTTGAACAGAACTGACGTCCTGATCATTGGCTGCGGAATCGCCGGCGCGACCGCAGCTCTGCGGCTGGCTGGTAATCCCGAGCGACGCATCACCGTCGTCACGCGCGCGCGCGACCCACACGAATCGAACACCCGCTACGCTCAGGGCGGAATTGTCGGCCGCGGGGCCGACGATAGTCCTGAAATTCTCGAAAGCGACATCGTTGAGGCCGGGGCCGGGGTTAGCTCGCCCGCAGCCGCCAGAATCCTCGCTGAAGAAGGACCCAAACTGCTTCACGAGGTGCTTGAACAAACTGCTCACGTCGCCTTTGATAAGGATCCTGACGGCCATCCGCTACTCACGACTGAAGCCGCCCACTCGCGGCGTCGCATCCTGCACGTTGGCGACGGCACCGGCAACGCGATTATGAACGGGCTGATCGCGGCCCTTCGTAATTGTCCAAACGTCACCATCGAATCCGATATGACAGCTGTCGACCTGATCACGTTTCCGCATCATTCGCGTGATCCGCTCGACAACTACCGGGCGATCAGCTGCCACGGCGCCTACATGTTTGATCGGCAGGAGCGCACCGTCCATCGTTACCTGGCGGGCGCCACCGTGCTCGCCACTGGTGGCCTCGGGCGGATCTATCGCAACACCACCAACCCTCAGGGCGCGCGTGGTGATGGTTTGGCCATGGCTAACCGGGCGGGCGCGCGCATCGCTAACGCGGAATACGTCCAGTTTCATCCGACCGCGCTCGCTGTGCCCGGGGCGGAAGGTTTTCTGATCAGCGAGGCGGTGCGCGGCGAAGGTGGCGTTTTGATAACGCCGGACGGGCGCGCGTTCATGGTTGAATACGCTCCCGAATGGAAGGACCTGGCGCCGCGCGATGTCGCTGCGCGCGCAATTCATCACGAGATGGAACGTAACGGTTACTCCTACGTCCTTTTAGATATTGCTTCGCGCATGGAAGCCGGGGCGATTCGCAATCGCTTTCCAAATATTTATGAACAGTGTCTCAAGGCCGGCATCGACATAACGCGCGATCCAATCCCGGTGGTTCCCGCCGCGCATTATTTCTGCGGTGGCGTTCTGGTGGATGAGTGGGGCCAATCAAGTATTGAACGACTTTACGCAGTTGGGGAAATTAGCTGCACCGGCGTGCATGGTGCTAACCGTCTCGCATCCACGTCTCTCCTCGAGGGTTTGGTCTGGGGCAATCGCGCTGCTGCACGCATTGAAGAGTCGCTCAGCGAAGGCCGTTTATTGAGAACTGAATTCGACAACGTCCCCTCGTGGGATGAAAGCGGCCTCGTGGCCGACGCGGATCCGGCGTTGATTCAGGGTGACATGCAAACGATTCAAAACATCATGTGGCACTACGTAGGATTGGTGCGCAGCGCGGAGCGACTGTCGCGGGCGATTCGGGAGCTGCGGCACCTTTGGAATGAAATCGAAACGTTCTATCGAACGACTAAACTCGACGATGG
>JANLZV010000716.1:0-2041 GCA_031366425.1 Pyrinomonadaceae bacterium
GGCAGTGTTAGGTTGCGGCCGCCAACTGGGCGCGGTGTTTACCGAAGCGGCGGGCAAGCCAGGGCGTCTGACACCAGTTTCAAATTGGCCGGGGGTGGAATAGCTAGCGGGCTGGCTGATTTCCGGTGAAGCATAAGCATCTTCCATGATCAGCGCGTAAAGCATGCGCAGCAATCCGCCGATGAAGCAAAAAACTGCTGCGAGTCCAACAATCTCCCCGGGACCATGCAAAATTCCCACTATCAGAATCGCGAGCATCGGCACCACGAACAGCGTGCTCAACATCAGCATCGCGCCCTGGCGCACGCCTTTGCTCCGCGGCGAAAGCGGTTGATTGCCGGCAGGAACGTATCGCGGTGCCAATCCGCCCGAAGCGAGGACGGCGCTCACGCCTTCCAGAAGAAAGCCACATCTCGAGCAAAATCTAACGTCGCCCGTAGTCTGCTGTTGTCCGCATTTTGGACAATACATGCCGAATGACCTCCGCGTTTGCGGCTGCTACCCGCAATCTATAGCCGCTCATTGGCCGCTTGCTGCTTCGGAATCGAATAGCTTCGCTAAATAATAAACCCCGGCAAGCTAATCCCGGCAATTTTCTTCAAACCCACTGCCGCTTGACTCTGAAAACTGACGGCCCGCACCAGAGTCTCATGCAACAAATCCACGAGTGCGGTCTCACGCGTTGGGGTTGCGACCAGCTTCACGAGACAACTGTCATCGGCGAAGCTGCTGAAAGCGCGCTGCCGAGTGGATTCCACTTCACCGAGATGTCGAACGACTTTGAGCGGAGTGGAAAGCTCTTCGGGCAGAGTCCACTCAAACGGGTCGTCCCAAAGGTTTGAGGTAATTCCCCCAAAAGTTTGTTCTACTGCGGCAGCCGAACGCAAAACGCTGTCACCAATCGAGCGAGAAAGTTGCGCGGAGCTGCCACCGGTTACCGACGCTGTCTCCTCGGCGGCATAAAGAATCTCAACCGGAGTGTTTTCGATCAAGTTCACCGAGCGGAAATGCAGTCGCGCAAACTCTCGGTCAAGACTTTCCACGATCTGACGCTTGCCGATAGTTTGCGCGCTGGTGTTGTGGTCCATAAACTGACCGAGGACAGTCAGCAACTCGCAGGTTTATTTGTCTTGCGCCCGCCGATCACTTTCCTCGAGCACGGTGCCGAAGTTGCGCCCACCAAAATTAAATCCGGTGTAGACCCGGCCCTTGGCGCCGACTCGCGCCCCGCGCGAGGGCACACCGCGTTTGGTGACCACCCAAAGCCGACCTGTCCCGTCATCGAGTTCGTAAGCCCCGTTGCCCAGCACACCGTAACTGTCCCGGACCGTGCCCACAATTCCCACTTCCTTATTTCGATAGCGTGCGGGGTCGGCGTTTATTTTCGAGATCGTGGTTTTGCTCGGACAGGCTGTGAACAGAAACACGATCGCCATCAATAGCGATGCGCTTCCAATCCTCTTTGCTGAATACATACGCGTCTCCTTCTAATTTAAGTTTACCCGGGAGAG
The DNA here is from genome assembly GCA_031366425.1 of Pyrinomonadaceae bacterium. GTDB lineage: Bacteria > Acidobacteriota > Blastocatellia > Pyrinomonadales > Pyrinomonadaceae > PSRF01. Next base: position 1,512 of record JANLZV010000716.1, read on the forward strand.
CGCCGCCGTCGGTGGACCAACGGCGAAACATTTCGTCTGGCGGCAGTTACAAGATGCCGTCATCAACCAAATCGTTTTCTGCGTGAATCACGGGCTATTTTCCAAACCAACCAATCGGCTTGCCGGATAAGTCAACCCAGACGCTCTTCACGTGGGTGTACATATCAAGCGCGTGTTTGCCCATCTCGCGGCCATAACCCGACTGCTTGTAACCGCCAAAAGGTGATGCCGCATTAAACATGTTGAAGGTATTGATCCAGATCACGCCGGCGTGAATTTCTTTCGCGAAACGATGCGCGCGCGTGATGTTGCTGGTCCAGATTCCCGCGGAGAGACCATAGATCGTATCGTTTGCCTGTTTGATCAGATCCTCTTCGTCTTTGAATGAAATAACCGAAACTACGGGTCCGAAGATTTCCTCCTGGGCCACCCGCATTTGGTTTTTCACTTCCGAGAAAATCGTCGGCTGGAAAAAGTAGCCATTCTGAAACGCTCCGGTAAGATCCGGCGACTTGCCACCGGCAAGGACC
>JANLZV010000721.1:0-9184 GCA_031366425.1 Pyrinomonadaceae bacterium
GTGATCCCCGGCAGGGTGCGTGGAACTCGCCAGCCGAACCCGCCCTGGTCGAAAGAAAGTGGCGCTTCAAACCCGCCGTCATAAATCAACATGCCCGCGTCGATTGTCTGATCACCTTTCCAAATTTCAAACGCTTCGGTGAATGCATGCTTAGCGAGAAGTCGCTCGACCAATTCGCGCCGCACATCCGCCGGCACCGGCCCCAGAGCCCGAAACTGGGCCAAGGCCTCGACCGCCTTGCCTTGTCTGGTCAGGAGTTTTGCGAAAGCAATTCGCCTTCTTTCAGTTTTGATCTGCGCCAGCTGTTCAGTTAACGGCAAATCACCTTTGGAAATTCCCCACGCGAGATCGACGAGGCTCGGGATTAGATCGGCATCGCTGTCCGCTGCCTGGTTCAAGTCATTAAAGGCTGCTTCGTATTTACCGGCTCGCAGCAGCAGATTACCGCGCTGCCAACGCGGCTGCGCATAAAAGGGCGCCCGTCGGACGGATTGATCGAATGCCGCCAGCGCACCCGTTGGATCACCCATCTGGTCGCGAAGAAGTCCGAGACTGAGCCAGAGCGAATAGTCGGCTGGTCTGAGCGCTACTGCGCGTTCCAGCTCGACCATTGACTCATTCGCCAATTTAGCAGAGTTCAATACTTCCGCGTTGGCGAGGTGCGCTTCAGCGTCGACCGGAGTAAGGCGGACAGCCTCTTTCGCGGCGGCGAGATTAACCATCCCGATGGCGTATCTGACGAAGAGGCGCGAAAGGCCGAACGTCGCCGCTGACTTGATCGTCCAGACAGAGACCGCGATTGCGACTATTGCTAACGTCGCTCTCACAGTCGGACGCGAAAGAAGCGAATGTGATTGGATTTGCAAAGGTCTTAAGAGCAGAGCTTCTAACCGAGCGTAGATTAGAGTCAAAAAAGCGTGCCTGCTCCTTTCGGAGGGCACGCCTTTTTGGTGTTAAGTTTAGAGCAGGTTACGGAGCGCTGGGGCTCGGGTTTCTGCCGTCACGGAATGCAAAGTAAAGGCTGACTGGAACCACTACTGCTGCGATTACAATTGCCGCAGTCGTGCCGGCACCTAGTCCACCGCCGCCACCGGCTCCGCTAGTTGCCGCTTGTCCCAGGGGACTTAGACCGCCATTCGCATAGCAGAAAGCCATTCCCTTACGATTGCCGTTGGTCTTCTCGGAAGCGCCTTCCGCAGTGTAAGCCTCGGCTTCACCAGGACCCTTCTTCTTAATCGCGATGCAGCCGCGGACTACTTTTACCCGGACCGTGCCATCATCGGCGAAGTCGAGTTGAATCTCTGAATTCGGTTGCATCTCAACCATACCAAGCGCGCCCAGGTCGATCGTCGCACTCGTGGCAGCCGGAGTTTCGATGGTGGCACCGGTCAGTAAACTGGCGCCGCTGCCAGCACTCGCACCGTTAATCGTCACCGCGCCGCTTGAAGTAAGACGAGCGATAAATCTCTGTGGCACTACTACCGACACGGATGCCGGAGCAGCAAAACTCAATTGGATGGCTACTTGAATAAGGGCAAAAGCAAGGAACATAGCTATTGCTCTAGATCCTTTTCGACGTTGATTGGTCATGGTTTTAGAAGTCCCTTCGGTAATTGACGCGCGGAAGAATTTGATTTATTGCCCTTAGCGGCCCGAAGTTTACTGTGCTTCTCCGCCAAGGTCAATGGCTATTGTGCAAAAGGTGGTCCTTTTTTAGAAGAAATATTCTCAAAGGCCGTTTCGGAGATGATCATGGCTGCGGCTTCTTGATAAACCTGTTGGCGAAGTCTTCCGCCAGACGCGGATCGATCGTCTTAAGCAGCTGGTATTCGGCGAGCACACCCTTTTTATCTCCCAGCGATGCATACGTTACAGCCAAATTAAAGTGGGCCTCGCCATAATTAGGTTTGAGTTTTATCGCCACCTTAAATGATTCTACTGCTTCCTGGTAACGTTTAGCTCGATAGAAAACCTGGCCAAGATTGTTTTGTGTCTCAGCACTGGCAGGACGAAGCGTCAGCGTTTTCTTGTAGGCGTCAATGGCTTGGTCAAACTGCTGTGCCTTGTAAAGCGCGGATCCGAGGCTATTGTAAGCGTCGGCAAAGTCACTCTTAAGTCTGACAGCTTGCTGCAACGCCGCGACTGCTTCAGTGAATCGTCCCAAACCGTAGTAACTCGTGCCAAGGTTATACTGCGCTTCGGCAAAGTTCGGGTCGACACCCACGGCCTTGTTCAGGACTTCGAGCGCTTCGGGAAACCGGCCGAGTTTGTTGTAAACCGATCCCAGATTATTTAGTGCCTTGGCGTAATCGGGCCTTTGCCGAGTCGCTTCCCGATAAGCCTCGACCGCACTGTTGTAATAACCAGCCGCGCCAGTCTGATCAGCACTCTCGGCAATCCTCACATACGCGTAGCCCAGATTGTTATGCGAAACCGGATTATTTGGGTCGAGTCTAATTGCTTCTTTCAGTTCCACAACGGCGCCTGAGAAATCGTTGAGCGCGATTAACAGGCTGCCGATGTTTGTTCTCGGCTCAGCGTAATTTGGTTTGATGCGGATCGCTTCTCGGTAGGCAATGGTAGCTTCCGGATACTTCACCAGCATGTAGTAAACGTTGCCGAGATTGTACTGCGCTTCGGCGAAGCCTGGCCGAACGCTGGCGGCCTTGAGAAACGTTTCGAGCGCCTTTTGATACTGCTCAGTGATGTAGTAAGTCGCGCCCAAATTGTTGACGGCGTCAGCATCGCCCGGCCTGAGGGCAACTGAACTGGAGAAGGCGCTAATTGCTTCGGGATACTGTCCAGCTTTGTAGAGACTTGCTCCCAGATTGTTGAACGCGACTGCGTCATCCGGTTTCAGTTTAACGGTCTTCTGTAATGCTTCGATCGACTGCGGCAACTTTCCAAGATTGTCGTAAGCAAAGCCAAGATTGCTCAAGGCGGTTGAATTTGAAGGTTGCAGTCGCAACGATTGTTCATAGGCGGCGGCGGCTTCAGCGTAACGATTCAGATTTAGGTAACCATCGCCCAGTGCCGCATGCGCCTCGGGCCAATCCGGTTTGACTCGGACCGCTTGTTTAAAAGTTGCGATTGCATCGTCAAACTGTTCGAGTGAGCTGTAGGCGATTCCTAAATTGAAAAAAGCATCAGCATCGTTTGGCTTAAGCACGAGTGACTGCTTGAAAGCCTCGGCGGCCTCTTTATCTTTTCCGCTGCTGAAATAGGAGGCGCCGAGATTGTTGTAGATAACGGGATCCTTCGGGGTATGTTTCAGCGCGCTCAGATACGCTTCAATTGCATGCGGGAAATCTCCGAGATCATAGAATCCGTCGCCCTGAATCTTGAATGCTTCGCCCTTGTCGGCTTCGGTGGCTTCAGTGCTGCCCGGCGTCGGGGTCGGGCGCGGACGTCGTCGATCGGTAGGCGTAACTCGGGCAACTTCGGAGGGTCGCGTAGGCGTTCTGATGGCGCGCTTCACTACCAGCATGGCGGCGCCGCCGGCAATATCACGAGCACGCTGCGGACGCTTAAACACGATGGCCGCGCCGCCCATGATGTCCTGTCCCCTAAACGCGCTGGCGCCTCCCTGCGGCAACGGTGCCGCCATTGCACTCACCAACGAGATCATCAATGAGATCACGACCACCAACGCCAAAGAGCGTTGCAGTTGCAAAGAGTTGATTTTCATCCTCGTGCGAGCGATCTCATACTTGCTGGTTGGCCCATCGCGGCTTTGACGCAGCAATGACAATCAACGTTGTAAACACGAACGCATTAGCAATCATGTGGAGGCCGAAATCACCCAGGCTGTGCACCGCGACCCCGGCGAGGCCAATCGACGCACCCAGGCATGCGGCCCGGCGAAACCGGTGTGGCGAATTCAGATTCTGTCTGATTCTGGTAAGCACATTTTTCGCGAACCAGGCGCAAATCAGCAGTCCCACAATCCCACCGCTGGCCAGTAACTCAAGATAATCATTATGCGCTTCTTGCGGAGTCATTGAACCGGAAGCGTCGTGAAATTCAGTCACGCCAATCCAGTAGGCGCCCATGCCCACACCGAAAATGGGATGCGCGGCAAACATCCGCCAACTCGTTAGCCAAACTTCGTTTCGCTTCACTCCCTGACGCGAATTTTCCGGGTCCTGCTGAAACTCCGTGTGGGTAGCCTCGATTCTGGTAGCCAGTTGGTCTCCGCCAAGCCACAGCGTGCCAAAGCCGACTCCGCCCACAAGGACGATGATCATCGCTATCCGAGCGGGGACAGACCTCGCGAGGGTGAACGCTTTCGAACTCGTGGGCGCAGCTCGCATCATGCTCGACAAGAGCAGCACGCCGATGAATACCTGGGCCAGCATCGCCATTAGACCACCGCGCGAGCCGCATAGGACCAGGGCAGTCCAGACCGGCAGTAGTGCCGCCAGATAAATCAACGCCTGTTCGCGTTTGATGCCGCCTCCCAAAACCAGGCCAAGCGTCAAGCCAAACGCCATTTCCATCAGATACGCGAAGTGATTTCGATTAATAAACTGGCCGTAACCCTGACCAGGCGCGATGATCGGCAGTCCAAAACCGGGCGAGTGTTGGGTGGTCTGCCGCAGAATTCCGAAGAGTGCGCTGGCAACTGCAATCCCGATCACGACATTGATCAGCACTCGCAGGCGTTGTTCGCTGTCGGCGTAACGTAGCAGGAGGATACCGGCCAGCACGAGGCCCATCAGTTGGAGCGCGAAGAAGCGAGTTTGATAAGGATCGGCGCTGAGTGCATTCCACGGGGCGGTGCTCGCGCCGCCGGCAAAGTTACCGAAAGCTATGGACTGTGCGCAGGCATAAACGACCAGAGCAGCAGCTGGGAGAAAGAGTTGCCAGTCATCACTCAGCCACGATTTACTCCATAGTCCTTCAAGGAGCCAGAAGATCGTCAGAGTCAGAGCTGCGCAGACGAAGAAAGCTTTCCACCAAGGTTCGGCAGTGCCGTAAGGGATGGAGGTGAACACCATCAACGCGAGCGTGGCTATGAAAATCAACGTCCCCAAAACGCGGGCAAAGCGTAGCCGTTCAGTGGTTGCTGATTTAGCCGGCCGAAAATCGGAAACCGATTCCACTATGTTTGGCTGCGGCATCAACCGGCGATTTTTCCTGCGCTCACGCTCAAGGGGATTACGTCCGCGTTGGGAGTCGCGGCATGGCTATGAAAAACTCGCTCGGCTGCTTCGGAGAGTTGAATTCTCAGGACGCTGGTTAAATAGTTTAAATCCAGCAGAAGCGGTGGACCACCAATCGGACGGTAAAGATTCATCCAACCCCAGTCGCCGTTTGCCGTCGAGAGGGGTAGCCGGAAACACCAGAAATCACTCGAGCCGGCGACGTCTGCATTGACGCCCTCGCGTTGCCATGACCAACAGACGCGTCCATTCTGAAACTCGATCAGCTGCCCTACTCGCCGCTGGTCGAGACTCGCAAACGCGCGCTCGTTTGTGTCCGCATGTCCGGCCTTTCCAAGTTGCACTTTCGCCGACGCAAATTCTTCAAACTCAAGCATCAGCCGAATTATTTCAAAATACTCATTCAGGTTAGCGGCTTTCGATAAGGAAAGACTCGCCCGCCGCATGCGCACATTGTTAGCCACTCGGATGCGTCGATCGCCGACTGTGCGCTTTACCCCAGCGCGCAACTCGTCGACTTCGTGATAGCGCAGGTGGCTCACGGCTACAATCACAACTACGGCGATGACGAACAAGACAAAACCGGTTTGCGGGGAAGAGGTTTTGGTGAACAACGCCGCCAGCAATCCGAAGGCAGCGCAGACGGCGTAAAGAATCAGCACCACGCGACGTTGCGACCAGCCTCGCGCGAGCAACATGTGATGAATGTGTTCGCTGTCGCCCTGGAAAATTGGCCGGCCGCCAATCAATCGACGCGCCATCGTCACCCCGGTATCAACCATGGGTAGCCCAAACGCAAGAATCGGAGTTAACACGGCAACCGCAGTGGTGGCTTTCTGAGTTCCCAACACCGCGAGCGCAGCCAGCAGAAATCCGACAAAGAGCGCGCCGGAGTCGCCCATAAAAATCGAAGCTGGATTGAAGTTGTAACGGAGGAAGCCGGCCAGCGCGCCGCATAGGACCAGCGACATCACGATCATCAGCGAGTTTTCCTGGCCAAGCGAAACGACCAAAATAACGATTGAAGAAAACAATGCCGCGCCGGGAGCCAGTCCGTCCATGCCATCGATTAGGTTGAACGCGTTTGCTATTCCCACCAGCCAAAATACCGTGACGAAAAATCCAATAACACCAGGCAAGTGAACTGATCCCACAAATGGAATCGCCAGAACTTCAATTCGGCCGCCCATCCAATAAAACAAGGCGGCTACCAAGCCCAGGCAGAGAAACTTGACCACTGCGTTCGTGCCGCGCAAGTCGTCATAAATTCCCAGGAGCAAAACGAGTGTGGCTGGGACGAGCGCGATCAGCAGCTCGGGAACATGCGTGCTGAGGGAGAGGGTTAAGAGATTTGAAAACAGCGGCAGCGTCGCGAGCGCCAACATCAGTGAAGCGTAGATTGCGACGCCGCCCAGCCGCGGGATCCCGTATTTATGGACGCGTCGCCCGTCGGTCGGGATATCCAGCAGCTGGTAACGCTGGCACAGCCGGCGAACCACCGGCGTGATCAGTAACGCGGAAGCCGTGGCGATTAAAAATAGTGCGAAATACGTATTCAACTTGGGGGATACCTCATGAGCATTCGCGTTTGAAGGATAATCTCACTCATCGGCGAACCCGAACCGAGCAGCTGACACAATCAAACACCTTGGCAATTTCGTCAAGCTTGTTTGCTAAGCGCATTTCACCTCGCGGCAGAAAGATAGCTGGTTGTCTCGGATGGAGTTGCACTCACCCCACTGGGTTCCTCGGTAGTTTTGAACAGAGCAATCAGCTGCGGCAGCAGGGTGGTCCGTGAAAAGGTTGACGCCATTCCGGAATCCTGATTCCTGACTCCCGAACGTTTTAGCTCAGCCGCTTTCAGGATGTGTTTGACCACGCCGTCGACATCGCCGTGGGCCGCGCGATACGCGCCATAGTTGTCCCCGGTTCGGGCCGCTATCTCGCTGACATGACTTTCCGCGGGGCCGATATACAGGAACGGGCTACCGATCTGCAGAATGTTATAAAGCTTCGACGGATGGACGATTCCAACAAATTCGTTTCCCATCACCACCGTGTGGAGATCCGCGGCCGAAAGCGAGCCGGCGAGCATTTCAATAGGCTGATATCCCAGGCAGCAAATGTTTTTCAACGCATTCTTCGCGGCGAATTCTCGTACCTTCTGTTGTTCGCTGCCACCGCCGACGAAACAGAACACGATCTCTGTTCTGTAAGCTAACTGCTTCGCTGCTTCAACCAACGTATCCAACGGGTGACAGGGGCTGTGATTGCCCGCATACATTACAACGAACTTTTCGGCGAGATCATGTTGCGCGCGAAATGCATTTCTGCCGGCTTCGTCGTAGTGGATCGTGTTGTCGTGGGACCACGGAGGCAAGACTACCACGCGTTCATCAGCCACTCCTTTGGCGACGATGCGTTCTTTCATGAAATGGTCGAGGGCGATAATTCGTTCCGACTTGAGCAGGCTGTAACCCAGAAGCCGGCTAAGAACGCGTGCGGTAATCGAGTTTCTCTTCAACCAACCAGCCGCGATAGCTTCGTCGGGGTTAAGGTCCATGACCCAGAAGAAAAATTTGCCGCCTTTGATTCGCACGTACAGAGCACCCAGAAACGAAATCAAGGGCGGCGAGGTTAAAGCAACCACGATGTCGAACCGTCGCAGTTTTGCCAACTTCAAGGCGCAGTTAAGTTGGAAGCTGGCAAAGTTCAGCGCTCGTCGCCACCGCGCGGTTTTGCCCATCGCTAAAGATGGAATGCGAATGATCTCAATTCCCTTCCACGTCTCGCGCCGGGGAAATGAGTTGGCCGGATTATCGTAACCACGGTCGCTCGCGATCACGGTTACGCAGTGGCCTTCGGAAGTCAGTCCCAGCGCGAGATCGGTGAGCTGCTGGGCCGTGGCCATCACGTCAGGATAGAAACACTGGTTGAGCAGAAGAACGTTCATCGAAAATTAGATTATGGACTAATCGTGACTGCTGTTGGCCGATTCTTGCTGACGCACGCCATCATGCCGACCCCTAAATTCCGCAACCGTCTTTTGCAGACCTTCGTTGAGCGCAATCGTCGGATTCCATCCGAGCAGAGTTTGCGCGCGCGAGATGTCAGGCTTTCGTTGCCGCGGATCATCCTGAGGCAATGGAAGAAAAGTGACCCCGGAATCCGATTCGCAAATCTTGATCACTTGCTCAGCTAGCTGCTTGATGGTGAACTCGCCGGGGTTTCCCAGGTTGACGGGATCGTGAACGCCCTCGACGTTCATCAGGAGAATGAGCGCGGATACCAGGTCGTCGACGTAACAGAAGGAACGCGTTTGATCACCTGCGCCGTAAAGCGTGAGCGCTTCTCCACGTAACGCCTGCACGATAAAGTTTGACACCACCCGGCCGTCATCCTCCAGCATTCGTGGCCCATAAGTGTTAAAGATGCGCGCGATTCGCGTGTCCACCTGATTCTGCCGGTGATAATCCATCATCAGAGTTTCGGCGATCCGTTTTCCTTCGTCATAACAGGAACGCAGTCCGATTGGATTAACGTTGCCCCAATACTCTTCGGGCTGCGGATGGACCAGCGGGTCGCCGTAAACCTCCGAGGTCGAGGCCTGGAGGATGCGAGCGTGAACGCGTTTCGCCAGGCCCAGCATGTTGATCATGCCCATCACGCTGGTCTTCACGGTCTTCACCGGATTGAATTGATAATGAATGGGAGACGCCGGACAAGCGAGGTTATAAATTTGATCCACTTCCAATAGGATCGGTTCAATCACATCGTGACGGATTAATTCGAAGTGATGGTTGTCCATCAACTTCAGAATGTTGGCGCGTCGTCCGGTAAAAAAATTGTCGAGACACAAAACATCGTGCCCCTCGCTTAACAAACGCTCGCACAAATGTGAGCCGATAAAGCCCGCCCCGCCGGTTACTAGTATTCTCATAAGTTTCGAGTTTCGAGTTTCGCGTTTCAGGTTCCGAGTTGAAGGGGGTGTTTTCTTGGTTTCACAATTCAGTCTATTT
>JANLZV010000052.1:0-2418 GCA_031366425.1 Pyrinomonadaceae bacterium
TCTCTGCGGTGAGTTTTTTTCCAGGTCTATTCATCGCAAAGGTCGCAGAGTCTCCGCAGAGAACTGAATTTAGGACACTACCCGCCAATAGTTAGTGGAGCGGCTTGCGGCTTGCGGCTTGCGGCTTGCGGGTTGCGATTATCAGATTTGGTTTTGCCGCCCGGGGTAGAACGCGCGAACGGGCGTCACCGGCGAAGCAATGTCAATTTCGAAACGGAACCGCTATACTCCCGAGCTATGAGCAAGCAGACTTGCCCACCGCCTCCCGCAAACGAAAACACTCCTGCTGTCGAGAGCGATCTCAGCGACTTGCTCGATCCTTACGAACGACTGGTTCCGATCGAAGTTCTGGGAAAGCGCGTGGAGGTGCCGGAGAAAAACCGCCTGCTCCGGTGTTTCCAGTTTCTTTCAATTAACACGATTTCTTACGGCGACTTCTGCTGGAATGGCGACTGTACGAATTGCCAAATCTGGTATCACACCGAGGGCCAAACTGCTGCCGAGAATCGGACCGGACTCTCATGCCGGATGGAAGTGATTGAAGGTATGACGATCACTTCCCTGGCCTCTTACCTCAAGCTCGAGGGGATCACGAAGTAGGACAGACATTCTTGTCTGTCCATTCGTCACGGAGTTGTGCCTCTGCGAGTGGGACAGACAGGAATGTCTGTCCTACTCACGACCGCGCAGCAGTTAATATTTCGGCACAGTCGGATCGACTTCATTCGACCATGCCATAATCCCGCCTTTGAGATTTGTCAGGTTACCGGTAAACCCTGAACGCTTGAGCGCTTCGATCGCCCGCGCGCTGCGACCACCCATCTTGCAATGGACCACCGTTTCGCGATTCGGATCGATTTCCGATGCGCGGGCGATCACCTGGCCGAGAGGAATATGGACCGCAGTCGGAATCGACGCAATCGCAACTTCATCAGCCTCTCGCACGTCGATGAGCTGAATGTCGTCGCCATTATCCAATCGTTGTTTGAGTTCAGTCGCCGTCATTTCCGGCATTGCCTGGCTGGTTCCGTTCATGAGTCCTCCGGTAGAAATGAATGTTGACTAAGGCGCGAAAGCTGTCAGATTAGGTCGACCTCTATTGATTCCGCGCCCAACTTTTATAGCACAGCCCCGGCTGCATGCTTAGTCAAGGGCCTCGAAATCTTCTCCAGCTTTTCCGCTCGAAAGCTTTATAAGCTAGACTTTGCGACGCGAAATTCTGCAGCTTCTCGCTTCTAACTTTATGAGATTCGAGTATTACCATCCGGGCCTCGACGCCGTTCCCAAGCTTTCAGTTGACGGCATTGTCGAGAACGCCGTCCATTTTTCACATTGGCAGGGAAACGAAACGGTCGCCGAACTCAAGGCTGATACGTCAACTGAGATCGCTCTTAATCTCGTCGCTGCTCCAAATCAGCCCGAACTGACTCGCGGCATTCAACTCGTCACGAATAACCACTTCGATACCGATGGCGTGCTTTCGGTGTGGACCGTGCTCACTGGAGAACGAGCGCTCGAACTGCGCGATAAGCTGATCCCGGCCGCGGAGGCAGGCGACTTTTCTGAGTTAATAAACGAGTCGGCCGTCCGCGCGAGTATCGCAATTCAGGGTTCGGATCAACCGGTTCCCGGTGAAGAGTCAGGGTCGCCCCTCGCCCGCCAATTGAGCGGTGAAAATGTGGTTGACGACGCGCGCGCCTACGATCTCGTGTTGCCGGAAGTCGAACGAGTGCTGACAAAGACTGATGAGTATGAACCGCTCTGGAGAGCTGGTTGGAAACGAATCGCAGACGCGCTGGAAAGTTTCGAGCGCGGGACCTCGCGCGTAACCGAGGTTGGCGAGGGCGCTCTGTCAGTCATAATTCTCGCGCCGGATGCATTTCGGGACGACGCCGGCGAGGCGGGTTTTGATCCCTCGCGACACGCCGCCCCTTTCACCGCAATCTCGCGTTATGCGAAAGGAAAACTTTTCTTGATCGCTACTCCGCTAACGAATGGTTGGACGTATCGGATTGACTATCCATACTATTCCTGGGCCGAGACCCTCGTCCGCCCGCGTGTGCCCCGTTACGATTTCTCGCAACTCCTGTTGGAGTTGAACCAAACCGAAGGCGAGCAGCGCGGTTCATGGAAACTCGATAACAGTGAAATGACTTCGGCGATTAAGTTTCTGGCGGGCAATAGCCTTCCGGCCGCATCAACCCTGGAACCGGATGCGCTGGCAGATGTTCTCAAGGCACACCTGAAGCAGCCGTGATGGGTGGCGGAGCGATCTCATAAATGCATGACGTCATAATCATTGGCGCTGGACCAGCCGGATTGTCGGCAGCGCTCTGGTGTGACGAGCTAGGCCTCGACACGCTCGTGATCGAACAGCGCGCAGAGGTGGGCGGACAACTGCATACCATTTATGGCCCA
>JANLZV010000065.1:0-8730 GCA_031366425.1 Pyrinomonadaceae bacterium
CGAACTCGCTGGCACCTTGATTGTCAGATCGACTTGCCCGGCTGGATCCGTGCGGCGGCGCACGATATTGATCGCCAGAAATTGCGGACGGTTTTCGATTACGACGGGTGATCGCGCAGCAGCAGCGCCGGTCGCGGAGACTGAAACGTATTTTTGATCCCAGACTTCAATCCGAACTTCGCCAAACTGGTTCTCAACGCGGATGCGGCCGCCCGCAGGCACGTCGATTTGAACACCCTGCGAAACCCCAGTGATTGTTTGCCCAAAAACGCTGAGCGCCAGCAGCGTTGACAAACCCAAAGAGCGCACAAAAACGCGTGTAACCGAGTGGCAGTGCATATTTTTAAGTTCGGGTAATAGTCCTGGGTCGGGGAGAGTGGCCAGGGCTTTCAGTCTGCCGGAAGCTTACGGCTATCTCTCAATCATATCAAGCATTGAGGCATCGTCTTTTTCCACCGGTTTCGGTGGCGCAGTACCCATGTCGCCGAGCCTGAGCGCCAGGTTGTTGGCATTTGTTGCATATGGCATCGCCGCTTCCTGCGTTAAGACACCGGTGCGCACCATATTTTCGATTACGCCGTCGAACGTTTGCATGCCATCTTGATCGCCCTGATCCATTGCATCAATCAACGACTTCCCTTCCGACTCGCCCTTTTCCAAATACTCGCGGGTGCGCATCGTCGATTTGAGAATTTCAATCGCGGCGATTCTGCCCTTAATGTCTGACCGCGGGATCAGACGCTGCGAGATGATGTATCTGAACGACTGGGCAATGCGGGTACGGATCGCGCGTTCTTCGTTTTTTGGGAAGACGCCAATAATACGATCGATGGTTTTGGAAGCGTCGATCGTATGCAGGGTGGACAGCACCAGATGGCCGGTCTCAGCCGCTTCGAGGGCAACTTCGATCGTTTCGCGGTCGCGCATTTCGCCCACCAGAATCACTTTCGGGGCCTGCCGCAGGGCCGCGCGCAAAGCGATCGCAAAATTCGGAGTATCGGAATGGAGTTCGCGCTGGTGAATTGTCGATTGCTTATGCGCATGCAAAAACTCTATTGGATCCTCGATCGTGACAATGTGATACGACTTCGTCTCATTAATCAGATCAATAATCGCGGCCAGGGTTGAACTCTTTCCGCTTCCGGTTGGGCCAGTGACCAGTACCAGTCCGTTCTTAATGTCGACAATTTCCTTCAACTGCTCCGGCAAGTTGAAATCGTTGAAATTTGGCGGATTGGTCGGGATTACGCGCATCACGATCGCGTAGGTGCCGCGTTGCTTGAAAATGTTCACGCGGAACCGCGCCTCGCCTGGTGCGCTAAACGAAAGATCCGCCGATCCCGTTTTTTCAATGCTCTCGGTGGCAGCTTCGTGTTGCCCGATGATCAACTTGGCGATGCTCGCGGTGTGCGCGGGAAGGAGTTTCTCCAAACCCGGAAAGGGCACGCCTTCAAGCTTACCGGCCAATTCAACTTGCGGCGGCCGCCCGGGAGAAAACAGCAGATCGCTCACGCTGCTCGAGGCTTTCAGCATTTGACGCAGTAACGCAAGGAAGTTTAACGGCGGTGGGGTGCTCGCCGGAGGCTCTAAGATGATTGGATTACTCATTTTCTATTCACTCCGACAGGGTGGATACAACTTCGCACCCGAAAGATCTCTGCAACTCGAACGAACCCGGTCCGCTTCACGTACATCAAAGCACAGATTAAGGAAATAGATACTACTAGAAGGGGGCGCAGCAAGGACATGGCAACGTATCGAGATCCAGTGAGATGCTTTGCGCCGCTTGAAGTACTCGAACGACTGTTGGAGATTCGCGCCGAAGCCGGCTTCGCTCCGGCAGTCTATCTCCTTTCACTTGACGACCTGGCTGACTATCTCGACGCCTACGGCTTCGACGTCTATGCCCTTTCAGAATCGGAAACGGGCTTCCACTTTGGAAATTACCATGCCCCACTCGCTCCCGGCGGCGACCATGCGCATACCTCGATGACCGCCCACTAATCCCCGTTCAAACTACAACCTGCCCTCACAAAGCCTTAATTACAAAAAATGTGACGTCGTCAGTAACTCCGGCGCCGTCAGCCCACTCGATCACTTCCTTATGAACTGCCGAGATCAAATCCCGCGCCGGAAGTTCCCGGTTCGCCTTCACGGCCTGCGCCAATCGATCCCGCCCAAATTCTTCGCCCTCCCGGTTTTGCGCTTCGGTTACGCCATCCGTATACAACACCAGAATGTGCCCAGGCTCGGTAGTCAGGTAATACTCGTGATACCGGGTGTCGCGGAACATTCCGAGCGGAAAACTGCCGCGATCGAGAAACTGCGTCTTGCCGTCCTTATCGAGCAATAGGGGGGGATTATGGCCGGCGTTGGTATACGCGAGCGTCCGATTTGTAACGTCGAGAATGCCATAGAAGGCAGTAACAAACTGATTTCGCTCAATCGATTCCCAAAGCAAATAATTCACTTTGACCATCGAAATATGCGGCGAATATCCGATATGAGTGGCGGCCCGCAAACTGGCGCGCAGAAACGCCATCAATAACGCGGCGGGAACGCCCTTGCCGGAAACATCCGCCACGACCAGTCCTATTTGATCGTCGTAAATCTGCACCCAGTCGTAGTAATCGCCCGAGACTTCCTCAGTAGGAAAGTTGTAGGCGCTGATGTCATAGCCCTGCAACTGCGGATCGTTGGCCGGCAGTAATTCCAACTGGACTTGGCGAGCCACTTCAAGTTGACCCTCGAGCCGTTTTTTTTCAATCAACTGCTCATGAAGCATCACCTTCTCGATGATGATGGCAACCTGAGAAGCCAGCAACATCAAGACCTGGAGGTCATCGTCTGAATAGGCGTTTAGTTCATCGCTCTCCAAATCGAAAACGCCAATTACTTCCGTGTTGGAAATAATCGGCGCCACCATCTCAGACCGGGTTTCCTTGCGCGCGTTTACATACATCGCCTCACTGCGCACGTCGGGCGACGTAATTGGCTCGGCGGTCAGGGCCACCTGGCCAATAAGGCCTTCGCCTAACTTCAGATGCAGATTCGAAAGCTCGTCTATGTCGTAACCGCGAATCGCTTCCGCCTGAAACACGCACGGCTCCTCGCCTTCGGCCACGGCCTTCTCATCCACACACTTGACTACAAAAATTCCTGCGGCGTCGTAGGGAATGAGCGAGTCAAGCGTGTCCATCACCAGATTCAGCACTTCCTGCAGGTCGAGTGACCGGCTGATCTTTTTGGTGATGTCGAGCAACATGCGCAGCTTGTCCGTGGTAGTTAACCCGGGCAAAGGCATTTCTTTGAGGTGATCACTCATCGTTTGAAGTTCGTCTACTCTGGTACAACGACAGTCGGCGATTATAAGCGTTTGCGACCAAAGCATGAAGGACTAATTGATTCGGCTGGTCCGTCAATCCGTTTCGCGAGACAAGTGAGCGTCTCGATAGATGGTCCAAAGCCGGGTGACTTTTAAACGATACTCGACAAGTTCCCGGCTGGCGCGAAAGTGCCTGCCAATCTGCAGCGACGTTTGACCCTTGAGGACTGCTCGGCGTAAAGCGGAATAAGGGACCAGGGCCGCGGCGCCGATTCCGTAAGCCGCTTCCTCGTCCGCCTTGCGGTAGTCGCGCGCACTCGTCCGGCCGCGCTCGTCTTCGGTGACGACCTGTAGACGGTTTGGCTGATGGCCCAGGAACACGTGCGAGATCTCTTCCATCAACGTGGCATTCGTGCGCATCCGCCCGTGATTAGGATTTAGGATGACTAACTTACGACCGTCGGGAAGCGGACGCGAGCATGCGCCGCCGGACCATGCTTCAGACGCGGCGCCGAGCAGGTGTTCACGCGCCTTCTCACTCAGACCTTTGATCTGATCAAAATCGAGTACAAGCAAATTCGCAAACTTCGCGAGGAGAAAGGGATCGAGTGGTGCGTCCGGACCAACTCGCGCAAAGCTGCGAAAGCCCAGGCCCCGAAGCTCAAACTGCCGCCACTTTTCCCCCAGCGGCAACTCGTAGTTTTTCATGAAAAGAATTATATCGCGGAAAGAAGATTAGCAGGGTCGAGTGGCAGCGAGGGCCCGTCTGGTCCTGCTACTTTAAAACGTACGGGCGTGCGGCTCGACCGTCAGCGCCGTTTCTTTGCGCCCTTGCCAAAATCGGAGCGGCTAAACTGCGAGTAGGCGACGCGGAAAAGTTCCGACAGAGCGTCGGCAGTTTCTCGTGACAGATTACGATCAGCTCGCAAGTGGGCTTCAACAATTTCCGGGGTCGACTCGCGCGGGAAATAAACCACGGCTTTTTCGTCACCGCTATCCGGATGACGTCCCGAAAGGATCCTCTCCAGCGGCATGTCTAACCATGACGTGAGTCGCGCGATGTTGTCAGCATCCGGCTTACCCGTGCCGTTTTCGATTCGCGAAAGCGTCGACGCGGAAACGTTGGTCTGGTCCGCCACGTCGCGCAAGCTAAGTTCGAGTTCCTCGCGCCGGCGGCGACTCGCCCGTCCCAGTTCAGCCGTATTGATCAAAGATTTAGGAGTTCGTGTCATAGGTTGCACCGAATTAAATTTTTCAACCTATCGGACGATACCATACTCCGGTTTTAGGCGCAAGATTCTGTTTTACTGCTGAAACGCACCCGCCACGCTTTGCGTTACACCAAAACCACGCACGCTGGCGGATGAAAAAGGTTTTACATTCATTCAAAATGCGCTCGCTGCAAGTGAGTCTTGACGTGCTTCCTGCGCCGCTCATAAGCTGCACGCGCCTGACTAAATCGCAGTGCCTACCCTTCGACGTCTTGATTCGCTCAATTCGGACGTAAGCCTGCTCCCAGAACAACGTGGCTTCTGGCAAAGCTCGTTCTGGTAACCCTCAACCCGGAGCAAAATCATGAAACCCCCTCAGCCACTTGGCGTCGTCGTCAGTTGCCTCCTCGTCCTTAACTTCATCGCCGCGGCTGCCGCATTCAAAATCACGGCGCTGCCTTCATCGGTCGCGGCCAATTCGCCGCCGGTAGCAAACGACGACACCTATTCACGGCATGGAAACGGAGTGATTGGGCCTTTGCTACAGAACGACTCCGACCCGGAGGGCGATCCCCTGCATCTGCAATTGGAAACGTTTCCGACCCACGGTCATCTCTTTGGTCTGGATGGAAATTCATTTAACTACGCACTCAATGTTCAAAGTTATGTTGGCCCCGACAGCTTCATGTACAAAGCGTGTGATAACAGCAACGCCTGCTCCGCGACAGCGACCGTGACTATTAACGTCGTCAACCAGGCGCCGACAGCCAACAATGATTCGTATTCAGCTCACGGCGTTACCACGCTTGGGCCATTGTTTGCCAACGACTACGATCCCGACGGCGACACGTTCAACCTCGTAGTTGTAACTACCGTGTCTCACGGCGCGCTCTCCGGTCTTGCCCAGCAGGATCTCAAGCGATACACACCCAACATCGGCTACGCCGGGCCAGATAGTTTCACGTACGAAGACTGCGATCAATTTGGCCTCTGCTCACCGCCCACCACTGTCAACATAAATGTCGATAACGAACCACCACTCGCCGGAGCCGACTCTTACTTCATTCGCGGCACCACCATCATCGGCCCTTTGTTTCTCAACGATTCCGATCCGGATGGCGACACGTTTATCGGGCCGAATCTCGTACGCGCACCCGCGCACGGCCACGTCTTTGGTCTCGAGTTTCCGACTTATCCGGTCGACTTTAAACAATTTGTCCCGGATCCAGGATTCACCGGCACTGATAGTTATGACTACGAAATTTGTGATCCACTCGGCGCTTGTGGGAGAGCCACGGTGACTCTACACATTCTCGGAGACGGCGAAAATGACGGAGCGGCGTCGTGTAATGCGAGACGCGGCCGGCCGGTAAACGTCACCAACGGCAATATGTATTTTCAGCAGAACGATTACGCCCTGCCCGGTGTGGGTAAGGAGATCAATGTCACGCGAACTTACAACAGCAACTCGCAACGAGCCGGGCTCTTCGGCCGGGGCTGGTCAAGCGAATACGATGAGTCAATCAACGCTTACGACGATTATCTGGTGCGGCTGAATCAGTCTGATGGTCGGGCGATTTATCTGGGCCGCCCGGTTGGTTCATCCGGCCAATTCCTGCCGGCGTTAAAAAACTTTCATGGTTCATTCGTAAAAAACGGGAGTTCAGGATTCACGCTAACGATGATCGATGGGCGCGTACGCCAATTTAACGCGGCGGGCAAGCTTATCTCGCTCGCCGACCGCATCGGCAATCAAACGACGCTCAGTTACGACGCCGCCGGAAAACTTACTGCCGTAATCGATCCCTCCGGCCGCACGCTCCTTTTCACAACCAACGCCAATGGCCAGATTCTTTCCATCGCGGATGCGTTGGGCACGATCGCGAGCTACACCTACAGCGGCGCTAACCAACTGCTGACCGTAGCCTATGCCGGTAATTCCTCTTTCGGATTCAGTTACGACGGCAACGCGCGGCTAACCTCAGTAGTAGATGCCCTCGGAAACCTGGTCGAGTCGCATACCTACGACGGCCAGGGTCGCGCCTTGACCTCGGAAGCCCACGGAGGGGTCGAGCACTACTCTTTTAACTATTTGAGCGACAGCGAAACGGAAGTCACTGACGCGCTTGGCCACCTAACGAAGTACACGTTGGATAAAACTAAAGGGCGAAACCTCGTGACCCGGGTCGAAGGGACCTGCGATTGCGGAGGGAACTCCCAAGTGCAGACCTGGATCTACGACGACCGGCTCAATGTCATCGCCATGACTGATGCTCTCAATCACACGCGCAGCTTCACCTACGACGTTAACGGCAATCGATTGACTGAAACCGATGCCACCGGGACCTCAGCCTACACCTACAACCAGTTTGGCGACCTGCTGACCGGTACCGATCAATTGAATGGGCTGACGACAAGGACTTATGACGCGAGTGGAAATCTGTTGACGATGAAAGACGCGTTGAACAACCTGACCAGTTTCACCTACAACGCGCGCGGACAAATGCTCACAGCCACTGATGCTCGCGGTAAAATCACCACGTTTACTTATGACGCTGTTGGCAACCTGACCCAACACAAAGACGCCAACAACATCACCACCTTCTATTTTTACGACGCTCGCAGCCGCTTAACTAAAGTGCGCGACGGTCTTAGCCGCAACTCACTTTACGCTTACGATGCCGCCGGCCGACTCTCGAAGCTAACGCATCCCGATCTTTCGTTCGTCACCTTTGCCTACGATCTGGCGGGCAGGCGGACTTCGGTCACTGATGAACGCGGCAATGCAACCTCCTACGCCTACGACAATGCCTATCGCTTAATCACCGTTACAGACGCGCTCAACCATGCCACTACCTACGCTTACGACTCCACGTCTAATGTCGTCAGCACCACTGATGCGCTATCGCGTGTCACTAACTATGAATATGACGCCTTTAATCGTCTGAAAAAAACTGTCTATCCCCCGGCCACGGCAGGTGCGACACGTTTGTTTGAAGCATTCTCATACGACGCCGGCGGAAACCTCACCCAACGCATCGATACCGCGGGACGTATCGCCGGCTACACCTACGACAACGTCAGTCGTCCGGTGTCGGCGACGGATGCTGACAACAAAACCACCAGCTTCGAGTATGACGCGCTGTCTCGCACGACAGCTGTGATTGACGCGCTGGGCCAACGCTATCAGTTCATTTATGACGCCCTGGGCCGCCAGACACAATTTACCCGGGCCGGCGTCTCAATGAATTTTGGCTACGATTCGGTCGGCAATCGGATCCAGCGTACCGACTACAATGGGACCATCACAAATTACGTCTACGACAATCTGAACCGGTTGACTACGATTGCCTACCCTACACGCACGGCGACTTACGCTTACGATCCTTTGAATAATTTGACGCGGGCGACTAATGAAAATGGCTCGGTCTATATTGGCTACGACAATCGTTACCGGGTCAGCAGTTTTTCTGATCCGTTCTACTACGGAGTCAGTTACAATTACGACGCGGCGAGTAACCGCACTAAGCTTTCACTCAACGGCGCCACTTACGCCACTTACACTTACGATGCTGTGAACCGCTTGACGAACCTCAAAGACAGCGGCAACTTGAATTTCCCGCATACCTACGATGCGGTCGACCGCTTGACTACTCGCGTCGCTCCCAACGGCGTTTCGTCGAACTACGTCTACGACGACTTGGATCGTTTGACCTCCCTCACCCACGCCGCTGGCGCGAACACGCTGATCAGCAATCAATACGCGTACAACGATGCCAACAACATTTCGAACTGGACCAACGCTTCCGGCAATCACGCCTACGGCTACGACGCGCTTGACCGATTAACCGCGGCCACGAACAGCGCCCAGCCGAATGAAAGTTATAGCTTCGACGGCGTCGGCAACCGCACGGCCTCGCATCTCAGCGCCGGCTACAGCTATCAGCCTTTCAATAAGCTGACGAGCACGGCGAACGCGACCTACACCTACGACAACAACGGCAACCTGCTCTCAAAGACTGACGCTTCCGGCACAAGGGCGTTCAGTTGGAACGAAGAAAACCAGCTAACCCAAGTCGCGCTGCCCAACGGGCTGACGGTGACTTACAAATACGATGCCCTCGGTCGGCGCATTCAACGAACGACAAGCGCCGGCGCAAACGAACGCTACGTCTACGACGGCCATGACGTGCT